>JBLNFG010000751.1:0-5506 GCA_050263495.1 Myxococcales bacterium
GTGGCTTCCGTCAGTTCGTAGTCGGCAAGTCGGATCCGAGCGTCACTGGAAATGGAAAGATCGATCTTGAGTTGCTCTGCCGCCCCGCGAAGCCGCTCGAAAGTCTCGGCGTCCGTCTTGGGGTCGAGCCTAGGACCACCGGGTAGTCGCCCAGAAATTTGGCGTACGATTGCCGAATCAATGTCGTCCCCGCCCAGGTAGGTATTACCCCCCGTGGCAAGTACTTCGAATACGTCATCGGTTAGTCGCAGCAACGTAAAATCGAAGGTGCCGCCGCCGAAGTCGTAGACCGCGATGCACTCGCGATTTCCACTGGCATGTCCGAACGCCACTGCGGCAGCCGTTGGCTCGTTGAGCACTCTTAGAATCTCTAGTCCAGCAACTCGACCCGCTACCTTGGTTGCAGCACGCTGCAAGTCGTTGAAGCTCGCGGGAACAGTGATAACGGCTCGATCGACCGCTTCTCCGAGTTCGAGTTCTGCAATACTCTTTGCTTTTCTGAGAACGAATGCACTGATCTCCGGAAGGGTGTAGGTCTCGCCTCGCGCAACGACGAATGTTGCGCGCCCCGGGCCTTCCCTCAGCTCGAAGGGGAAGCGAGCAACCGCTTCGTTGATTTCCTCCGTACCCCAGGTGCGCCCTATCAGTCGTTTGATCGAATACACCGTGTTTCGCGGATCGACCGAACGACGTTCCCGCGCCGCACTGCCCACCAGAACTGCTCCGCTCGGCAAGAAGGAGACGATCGAAGGAATGAGGGTAGAACCCGATTCATCTGGAATTGCGGTTGGTCGCCCCTCGCGAGCTGCCGCTACCACCGTGTTCGTCGTGCCCAAATCGATCCCGACAACCGCGCCCATTGCCTAGTACTCCTGCCTGATGCTAGGGCACACTTCTGCGCGCTCCACCACACCGAGCCTTCGCGTGCGCCGAGCCCGCAATGTCGCGGCTCGTGCGCGGGCGAAACGGGTCAAGATCTTATCTTTCAGCATCATTACGATTGCTCGCTCCAGCTGAACCTCAGCATCAATCAGATTGGGAGTTCAAGTCTCGTAGAGCGGAACATGAGGCCGGTACGGCTCGCAATTCGCTCACCGCCGAGTCGTACCACTTGGCCACGCTGTGCGGGAAAGGCCACATCCATCCGTAGTCGGCGCCCGTGAATCGAGCAACAACTTTTCCGCGGAAATCGTCCTGATCAATGGCCGAGATGCCGTAGACCTCAACCATTGCCCTGAGCGTCTCACGGTACGCTTCCCATTCCAACCTGGCGCGTCCAATTGCAAGCCCGAGCGGCAGGATTGGAAGCAGGTAGAGAAGAGCCATCCCGAGGGTGCCATAACGGCGCCGCTGGCGCAGATGGATGCGCTCGTGCCTAAGCAGCACGTACCGCGCGCAGTCATCCATTTGCTGCCAGACTGGTGCGACGTAGAGCGTGTTCCCAATTACAGTGTGATACTCGGTGAGGTACCGGTGCTGAAGCCCGAGTGTCAGCACTCGCAGGCATCGATCGATGACGATCGACAACCCGTTTGAGTGCTTCGGTATGAGCCGAAATTGCGGGAATTCGAGCGATATCTCTTCGAGCAAGCGTTCTGTGAGCGTCACGACACCGTGAGCTTAGCCCATTCCCGGCTTAGTATTCTTGCCGTCTTTGGGTGGAAACATGATGGTCAGCGTCGAATACCCAAAAGGGGCGGAGCCCCGCGAGCGACTTGCCCTGTACGCTCGCTCCCACCCATCTTCGTCGAGCTACTTACCCGTGCTCGTTCCCAGCCGGTCTCCGTCGAGAACCCCTCGGCCATTGACCACATCAGCTGCGGCCTGGACTGGCTTTCCCTCGAGCTGAAGGCGCAGTAACTCGAGTGTACCGTCGCCGGTTGCAACCAAGAGCCGGCGTTTTGAGATGCTCACCGTGCCCGCCGGTCCGGTGGCCTCTTCTGCGGATTGCCGCGCTGTGAGGATTTTTAGTCGCTTTTGACGGACCACCGTCACGGCGCCGGGGCTGGGTGAAAGCGCGCGGATTCTGCGTAGGAGTTCTGGAGCCCCCATCTCAAACGAGAGTTGTTGATCCGCGTGAGTGATGGGTGGTGCGTAGCTGGCCAGGTTCGGATCTTGCTGAATGGACGGCAGCTCTCCCCGAACGGCTCTTTGTAGATCGGTTTCGACGACCTTCGCGGCGAGCAAGGCTAGACGTTCCGTTAGCGTTCCCGCATCCTCGTCGGGATCAATTGGAATGGGCTGGACTGAGTACACAGGGCCCGTGTCCATGCCCTCATCCATTTGCATTAAGGATATGCCCGTAACGTCGTCGCCCGACAAGATCGCCCATTGGATCGGGGCCGCGCCACGATGCCGAGGTAGTATCGAAGCGTGGAGGTTGATGCAGCCATGCAGGGGGGTACGCAACACGTCTGGTGGGAGGATGCGGCCGTACGCAAGCACCACGGCGACATCTGGTTGACGGTCAGCAAGCCACCTCTGCAGTTGCCCATCACGTACCTTTGCCGGCTGGAACAGGGGCAGACCGAGATCGAGCGCGACCGCTTTGATGGCGGGGGGGCGGAGCTGCATTCCGCGCCCGGCGGGTCGGTCCGGCTGACATACCACGCCGGTTACCTCGGAAATCCTCGCTAGCGCGCGGAGAGCGGGCACTGCAATCGGGGGGGTACCAAAAAATACAGTTCGCACGCCGAAACGCTACACGCGACAAATGGTTCGCGCCAGCCCTGGCGCTCTAAGTTAGAATGACTAGCTTATCCGCGCGGGTATGAGAGACCCGCGCGCTCCGATTTCGGGGCAATGCTAGTCAGGCAAGCTGTCACTTTAACGACAATGGCTGAGCACAATGGGGCGCCTCCCGGTCGAAGCCACTAGGGCAAAGGTAGTAAGATGACCGAAAAAAAGAAACCGACTCCCCCAGAGGAAGAGATCGAGTTCTCGGATGAGCTGCCGGTGCTGCCGATCCGAAACGCCGTCCTCTTTCCCGGCGCGGTGGCGCCCTTTGACGTGGGCCGAGAGAAGTCCGTTGCGTTGGTAGAGGACGTGCACAACCTGCCATCCCCAATCATTGCAATCTTCGCGCAGCGCGATCCGTCCACAGACGAGCCGGGTGCTGACGACCTCTATCCGGTGGGTTGCGCGGCTCGAGTGCTCAAGGCGCTTAAACACAGCTCTGGGAACTACTCGTTGATCCTGCAGGGCCTCACTCGAATTCGGCTCGAGTCGATGTCTCAAGCCGCACCGTACCTGCGCGCTCACATATCGAAGATTGAGGCACCTGCCTTGGAAGACGTGGAGGCTGAGGCCCTCGCGATGAGTCTGCGCGACGTCGCCAAGCAAGTCATCCAGCTCATGCCTGAGCTTCCTAGAGAGGCAGGGGCGTTGATCGACTCGATTCAGGCACCAGGGGCTTTGGCGGATCTGGTGGCCGCCAATCTAGACGCTCCGGTAGACGAGAAAGCTCAGCTGATCGAGACCGTGGAAGTCAAGGAGCGCATTCGCCGCGTCTTGCGGCTGATGACGCGACAGCTCGAGATTCTTAAGATGCGTGAGCGCATCAACTCCCAGATCAAAGAAGAGATGGGAAAGAACCAGCGCGAGTACGTCCTGCGCCAGCAGCTCAAAGCAATTAAAGAGGAGTTAGGCGAAGACGAAGGCGATCAGGGCGATCTGGACGGGCTCGAGGAGAAGATCTCACGAGCCAACCTGCCCTCGGAAGCCGATGGCGTGGCGCGAAAACAGCTCAAACGACTTCGCTCGATGCAGGTTGGCAGCGCAGAGTACACGGTAGTCCGCACGTACCTGGACTGGATACTCGACATCCCTTGGTCGCACTCCACCGAGGACAACCTCGACATTATGGAAGTTCGGCGCGTCTTGGATGAGGACCACTACGGTCTAGACAAGGTAAAGAAGCGCATCGTTGAGTACCTTGCTGTCCGCAAGCTAAAGAAAGACAAGAAGGGTCCAATACTTTGTCTGCTCGGGCCACCTGGAGTCGGCAAGACCTCGCTCGGACGCAGCATCGCGAGAGCTCTCGGTCGCAAGTTCGTGCGTATCTCGCTGGGCGGTGTGCACGACGAGGCTGCAATTCGCGGCCATCGGCGGACTTATGTCGGCGCCCTTCCAGGACAGATCATACAGGGCATGAAGAAGGCCAGCACCATTAACCCCGTCTTCATGATGGACGAGGTGGATAAGATTGGCCATGACTTCCGCGGAGATCCGAGCGCCGCGTTACTCGAAGTGCTTGACCCTGAGCAGAACAACACGTTCGCTGACCATTACCTAGAGATCCCGTACGACCTCTCCAACGTGATGTTCATCGCAACAGCGAACATCGCGGATCCCATACCGCCGCCCTTGCGTGACCGCATGGAGATCCTCGAGATTCCCGGTTATACGAGGCGAGAGAAGCTGGCTATTGCGCGGCGGCACTTGATTCCGAAGCAGCTCGACGAGCATGGTTTGAGCGTGGCCCAATGCGATATTACCGACGAAGCCATCGAAGAGATCATCGAGCACTATACGCGCGAGTCAGGGGTCCGCTCACTGGAGCGAACCATCGCAAGCGTTATCCGCGGTGTTGCCGTCAAAGTTGCCGAGGGGCATGACGAGCCTCGCGTCATCAAGACAGAGGAGCAACTGCGCGAGTACCTGGGAGCGATTAAGCACACGAGCGAGGTGGCGGAACGCACCGAGGAAACGGGTGTTGCGACGGGTCTGGCTTGGACCAGTGTCGGTGGCGAGATCCTGTTCATCGAGGCGACCAAGATGTTCGGGACGGGCAAACTGCAGCTCACCGGGCAGCTGGGGGATGTGATGAAAGAGAGCGCGCACGCAGCGCTCAGCTACGTTCGGACGAATGCCCCCCGATTCGGTCTGGCTAAGGAATTTCTCGAGAAGAGCGATGTGCACATACACATACCCGCCGGGGCCATGCCAAAAGATGGACCGAGTGCAGGTATCACCATGTTCACCGCGTTGGTGAGCCTCTTGTCTGGCATTCGTGTGCGACACGACGTAGCGATGACGGGCGAGATCTCGCTCCGGGGTAGGGTGCTGCCAATTGGTGGACTCAAGGAGAAGACGCTCGCAGCCCATCGTGCGGGTATCAAACGGGTCATCCTGCCCGAACGCAATCGCGCAGACCTAGAAGAGGTACCGAAGGAGGTTCGGGACGAATTGGAGTTCGTCTACGTCAACCGGCTCGAGGAGGTTTTGCAGGCGGCGCTAGAGTCTGTTCCGAAGCCGATCGCTGAATCGACCGACACAGCGACAGCAAAAGATTCCGGTCCAACCCCCGCGAACTGACTTCCGGTCTAGGAGGTAAGCCCGCAGCACGCTTGATCGTGTTGCGGGCTTCGCTCATTTATTACTGCGCAGCAACGAATCTGAGCGGCGCATCGGAGCGAGGTGCACTTGCGAAGCGTTCTGAGCTGAATTTCGGCCCCCATCAAGCTACACTGGAGCCGAGCTTCCGGTCTCAGTTGCCATGAATCCT
>JBLNFG010000752.1:0-8850 GCA_050263495.1 Myxococcales bacterium
AAAAGACGGGAAAAGCACCCACAGGCGCGACCACGCATACCCAAACGCGGAACGCGGCCACCAACACGACGCATATGCCTCGAGCTCAGCAGACACAGGGAGTTGCTACCCCAGGGGTGCACCTGCGCGCTAAGACAACAACGAACATGCCCGCGCGTACGGCGACCCCTGCTCCTTTTCAAACGCCGCGGCCCTTACGCAAGGACCAAGACGGCGTTCGGCGCGATCCTGCTGGCAGGAGAGGGATAAGCCCGTTCTGGGACGCGATTCGACGCGGCGATGAGGCGGTGTTGGTGCGCGACTTGGCGCGGGCCGAAGTGGCCTATCAGGCGGCAATCGTGATCGAATCCGAAAACCCTATTGCGTACCTTCGGCTCGGTCAGATCTCCGTGCGCGGCTCGAAGTTGGACCGAGCTGAAGTCGCCTATCGGGACGCACTGCGACTCTCCTCCAGGGATTCCACGCTGCGCGCAACGGCTTTGTTCGTGTTAGCGGATCTCCGTGAGCGCCAAGGGCAGCGCGACGAAGCGATTGCGGCATGGCAGTCGTACGAGGAGTATTTGAAGAAGGATCCTAACGCCAAAGGGTACCCTGAAACGCCGATCGAGCGGGCATCGCGCCTTAGGAAATACTCTGCTTTGGCAGCCGAAAGCAAAGCCGTTCGCGAGCGCATCAATCTGCGGATCAAAGAGGCGGACGAGGCAAGTCGCCGCAAGACAACCAATAATCCCAATGCAAATAGGTAGCCAGAGGATGAAGCGAGCAACACTCCAACGCCGCCCGAGCACGACTTACGACTGCACGCGGGGTTGACGATGGAAGACCGCTTGCAGCAAATTCTCGAGTCGAGTCGTTCCGGCAAAATCTGTGTGCTGACGGGCGCAGGAATCTCCGCGGAGAGCGGGATCCCGACCTTTCGCGGCAAAGAGGGCTACTGGGTCGTCGGCTCGCGCAACTACATGCCACAAGAGATGGCGACCGCGCGCATGTTCACGCGCCAACCCGAAGAGGTGTGGCGTTGGTATCTGTATCGCTTCGGACTGTGTCGAAAATTCGAACCGAACCCAGCGCACCGAGCCCTGGCGCAGCTCGAACACTCAATAGACGACCGGTTCCGTTTGGTAACTCAGAACATCGACGGACTCCATTTGCGCGCCGGTAACAGCCCGCAACGCACGTACGCGATACACGGCGACTCGACTTGGATGCGTTGCTCCGGCGATTGCAGCGGTCTGGTTGCCTTGCCTGATTTTGGTCAGCGCGACGTGACCACGCCCCTTGGCGCGAACGAACGGGAACGTCTTACTTGCCCCAAGTGCAATCAGTGGATGCGACCGCACGTGCTCTGGTTCGACGAGTGCTACGATGAGCCACTGTACCGTGCTGAAAGTGCGCTACAGGCAGCGGCTGAGGCGGACCTGCTGATCGTCGTGGGTACGAGTGGTGCCACCAACCTCCCGTCGCAAATCGGGGCCCTGTGTTTTCGTTTGGGCACTCCGATGATTGACGTAAATCCGGAGCCCAACCCCTTCTCGGAACTCGCGGCACGCGGTCGCGCCGGCGGCGCGCTGCGCGGACCAGCATCGGAGCTAGTCCCGTCAATCGTCGAAGTATTGATTCACCCTTGACGCAACGACGCATGGCGCGGATCTCGAACCTGCCACGTCGAGTGGCGTCTAGCTCGGGCACGCGCTGCACGCGCAACTCACTCCCCGAGTTGCTAGTTGGCGTAAGATTGCTTTCCCGGCGTATTGGTGCAGCGTCCGACTCATGCGACCAGGCGTCTGGCTCGAGCGCAGTTTTGGACTCTCGGGGGGCAGCAGCACGTCCGTTTGTGCAATGACCTCACAACCTTTTACCCGTACTTCAGGCGTGAACCACTTTTCGCTTCTGAAGCTACTGCGAAGAGGTCCTATCAGAGGACACGCACGACGGACGGCTGAGTCGCCTGATCCGCCGTGTTTCAGGTGTGAGCCACACCGTCGGAAAGATTCAGCGCTTCCGAATGCTCCGCGAGTCCCGTTGCCGAAGGAGATCTCCACATGCTCTCTCGTTCCCCATCTAGCAGCATCATGCTTGTCGCTTTGGGTGGCGCTCTAGTCACGGTCACCATGGTCGCAGCATGCGCCTCGGAAGAGGTTGGCCCGGCAGACTCGGGCGACATCTCGGATGGTGCTGAGGGCTTGGGCGGTAACGCCACAACGAACCGGGTTGGGTCATCATCCTCGAGGGGCGGGTCTTTGACGAATGGCAGCAGAGCTAGTGGAGGGGCTGCGATCGGGCAAGGTGGCGCTCGCGATGGAACGCGGCGAGGGTTTGGCGAAGGTGGTTCGTCTACGCGTCGAATTGGCCAGGGTGGGCTCGCCATGAATCAAGGCGGGCTCCTGTCCTTCCTGCAAGGTGGCGCCCCCGCGGAGGGCCAAACCTGTCGAGGCAACGTTAAAACAGGCGATAAATGTAACCCGGAGTTCGATACAGGAGAGTGCCGCCGACAGACACGGATCTGTGAATGTGCCGCAAGCACCCGTGAATGGACCTGCAGTCAGAGCTCAGGCGGTGCTGGCGGCGCGAGCCCGTCTGCTGGCGGACAAAGCCCAGGGACGGGTGGCGGGCTCGCTGGGTCCGGCAATGCAGCTCAGAACTTGGCCGGGACGACCAGCACCGCGACTCACATCGCCGGCCAGCCCTCAATCAGCGTGGCAGGCCAGAAATCTAAATAGCCAGCAGTTCCGCCGCAGGCCGTCTTTCACGTGCCTTTTGCGCCGGCATTACCGGCGTTGCCCGCGTAGCCTGCTTTACCCGCACTCCCGGCACCGCCGTTAGGGGTGGCGCCGCAACCGCCAACTCCCGACGCTCCTCCAGCGCCCGCAGCGGGGGTGATGAGAGAAATGGATTGGATGTAGATCGAGACCGAGCCGGCGGTTTCTTCGGTGATTGATCCCGCGGTTTGTACCTGCAAACCGTACCGCATGGTCTGTGCCGAGCAGAACTGCTTCCCGGCAACGAGACGGTCAACGATGACGTACTCGTAGTCTTTAGCGCCAGTGCTAAGCGCATATTCCGAGGTGTCGGTGACGGCTCTTTCAGCCATGATCCAATCGGGACTTCCGGTCTGCGCGAACAATTTGAACTGAATCGGCGTGCTTAGAGATGCCTTATTGATGGCAATTCTGGCAACGATTTTGGAGCCAACCAAGCTTGTGGTGCTGGCGAATCCTTTGTCAACCACGGCGCCTTTGCTCCATGCCACGTCCCCCGTGACGAACGGAAGCGTCAGCACAGCACAACCGTCGTCACAAAGGTTGCGAGGTCCTCCGAGCGGGGAAACCTTGGTGACTGCGAAGGTCGCGTTGTTGTTGCTCGACGCGCTCGCGTTCAGTTCAAAACCAGCCTTTCCGCAGCCAAAAGTCGTCACTTCGCTCGGCTTGGTTGTGGGCGCCGTATTGCATATCACGGTCGAGACAATACTCGAAGCCGTGGTGCCACCCCCCGCAACGGCTGTACCGCCCGACGCGGTACTTGCCCGTGTGTCGACCGTTACGCCGCCTGTGCCCGTAGTACTGCTAGAAACCCCGGCTCCTCCCGTCGCGCCACTAACGGCAAGTGCTTGCGTTGCGCCACCAGCCGCAGGTGCTTGCGCCCCGCCACCAACTGAGCTTGCGCCGGCGCTCTCACGTGGTGCTCCGCCCGCACCCGGATTGGGCTTTTCATACTCACCACCACAACTCGCTACCCAGACAGGAACGAGCGCCGAGGTCACAGACAGAGCAAATTGGGTGCGACGTGAAAGCATCATCTCAAAATTCCTCGTGATCTCACCCTCGAGCACCCGCTGGTGCCAAGTCTCCACTTGCCAAGCTCTAGCCTATACGGCCAGACCCGAGCAGCCACAAGGGCAGGAAAAACTTCGCCGTTTGGGGCACCGCGTAGGGCCCGATTCCAGCGTAAGACCGCAGAGAAACGTACCTGCGGTGCCGACCTACGCCTGTTTACGACGGTTCAGGTGGCTCGATCAGTTCCGCCCAGTCGAGCAGTGCCGGCAGCAATTCTTCGACCGCAAGTGCGGGGATATGCGGGGGATTGCCGAAATCCAACACACAGGTAACCCCATGTTGCGTGATGTTTAACTGCTTCACCGCGTGTCGGTAACGTCGCTGAAACGGCTCTAGCAAGGGATCGAGGTGTGCACGATCGAGTCGCTGGGCCATCTCGTCACTTGCAAATCGAGTTGGGAAGAATTTGTTCAGCGCGCGATTTGGGGAGGAATAGTACTTGAGCCCCACTGGGCACCGCGGCCCCTCGTACGACCGAAGGTCAATCCGCGGCTCACCACGGAACCGCACGATCAGTTTCCTTTGTTCATCTGGATCCACGGTGACCGCGTAGCCACGCAGGGTTCCGTGCAGTTGACCGATCTGTCGAGGGTCGCTTGCCGGCCGAAACACTAGACCCAGTCTTTGCGCCAGATCAGGAAAAGCGAGTTGAGCGTCGCGCTGCCGCGAACGGCGGCGAAAGTAACCCCAAGCGAGGCTCGCAAACATCAGCAAGCCAATTGGGAGGGCCTGAAAGAGGGATAGGTCCATCGAACCCCGAAACCGCTACCCCCCACTCAACGTGACGCAACCACGAAACACAGGCCAAGCCAGAATGTGCGCTAGGCTCCGCCCATGACGCAACCCAAGCGCCTGCTCGTCGGAATCGTGCTCGGCAGCTCCTTAGGTTTGGCTGCAAATGCCTGGTCCAACCGCGCACCGTGGCTGTTACATGTGGTGACCTATGGCACCGATCCGATTGGCAAGATCTTCATCCGGCTGCTGCTGATGTTAGTCGTGCCACTGGCGTTTTCTGCTTTGGTGCTAGGGGTCGCTGAGCTTGAGCCGCGTCGACTTGGCCGACTCGGAATGAAGACGTTGGGATACACGCTTGGCGTGTCGGCGATTGCGGTTGGTATAGGTCTCGCACTCGTGAACTGGCTGAAGCCCGGAGTGGGCTTTCCCGAGCATCTGCGGCAAAGCGTCTCAGCGACGGCGGCACCCGTGCTTTTGCCCAAGGCATCGTCGCCCATGGAGTTGCTGATCGCCGTCGTGCCATCGAATCCCATCGCCGCCGCGGCAAACGGGGACATGCTCGGATTCTTGGTATTCGCTCTGGCCTTTGGAGTGGCTATGGCCAGCGTGAGGACGGAGGCCGCCCAAAAACTGAAACAAGCGATCGAGGGCCTGTTTGACGTCTCGATGCGGCTGATAGAACTCATCTTGTGCTTGGCGCCGATTGGTATCGGGGCGCTCCTATTCAGCATGACCGCGCGCGTCGGAGCCTCGCTCGCGGGCCACCTTGGCAGCTACGTTCTAGTCGTCGTGCTTGGGCTCGCTATTCACCTGTTCTTGGTCTATTCCGCAGGTCTGTACTGGCTCGCGCACGTCTCACCCATCTGGTTTTTCCGGCGCATTCGTTTGGTGTTGACCACGGCCTTCTCAACCGCGTCGTCCAACGCAACGTTGCCAACGGCGCTACGGGTCGCAGAGCACGAGTTGGGACTGAAGCCAGACATATCGCGCTTCGTGCTGACCGCAGGCGCTTCCATGAACCAAAACGGCACGGCGCTGTTCGAAGGCGTTACGGTGCTGTTCTTGGCGCAGGCATTTGGCGTCACGCTCTCGCTCGCTCAGCAAGCGTTCGTCATGGCCATCTCCGTTCTCGCGGGGATGGGCACGGCGGGAGTACCGGCGGGCTCTCTACCTGTGATCGCGACGATTCTCGCGCTGCTCCAGGTGCCGGCTGAGGCTGTGGGTCTGATTCTCGGCGTCGATCGTTTGCTCGATATGTGTCGGACCACGGTCAACGTCGCGGGCGATCTCGTGCTGGCTACCATCGTCGGAAGACCAGATTCGGGATTCGACGGCGATCACGAACTCGACCCGAGCAGCGGCGGGGAAGCGACGCCGGACTCGGCTGCTCCCATTCGGGCACAGCTTTAGCGAGCACGAATTTGCGGCTGCTCCCATTCGGGCACAGCTCTAGCGAGTACGAATTTGCGGCTGCTCCCATTTGGGGGGCACAGCTTTAGCGAGCACGAATTTGTGGCTCCTCCCATTCGCGCGCAGCTTTAGCGAGCACGAATTTGGGAGGAGCAAGCTCCGGCGCAGCCGGAGCGGTGGTGGGCAGGAAAATAACTGTCGCGTGCCGACGCGCTTGCGATTCGGTGGAGATGTTGCGTGCAGACGTGTGGTTAGTGCCAGGGGTCACGACCTACGCTGGCTCTAGCCACCACGCACGATTCTGGCGCGAATCTGGTGCATAATTGACCAGGCGCGATGAAGCGTTGTTGCTAAGTGCCCGAGGCAATACGGCGCATTGCGGTTTCGATTGACCCGGAGCGTTAGCGACCCCAATCTCGCATGCGTGAAGCATCGATCTTTCGGCAACACCGGCATTCAAGTTTCGGAGATTGGCCTCGGCACCTGGCAGGTAGGTGGTCGTTGGGGTTCTAGTTTCGACTGGGACAATGCGGATCGCATTCTCTCGCGGGCCATCGACGCCGGCATTGATTTCATCGACACGGCGGATGTGTATTCGGACGGCGATAGTGAGCGTGCCATCGGGCGTTTTTTGCGGCGAAGCAAGGCGCGACCGTTCATTGCCACCAAATGCGGTCGACAACTCAGCCCTCATACCTCCGAGGCTTACACCCCTGCCAAGATGCGCAGTTTTGTCGAGGCGAGTCTTGAACGTCTGGGTGTTGAACGGATCGACTTGGTGCAGCTGCACTGCCCGCCAGCGCAGGTATTCTATCGACCCGAGATCTTCGAGACCTTCGATCGGCTGCGGGAAGAAGGCAAGATCCGGTTTCTGGGCGTCAGCGTCGAAAAAGTCGAAGAGGCGCTGAAAGCGATCGAGTTCGAGAACGTTCGCAGCGTTCAGATTATTTACAACATGCTGCGGCTACGCCCCGAGGAGCGCTTCCTGCATGAGGCCCAACGGCGTGGTGTCGCGGTAATTGTTCGCGTCCCGTTGGCAAGCGGGCTGCTTACGGGCAAGTACACCGCGCAAACTAGATTTGAACCCGGCGATCATCGTTTCTTCAATCGCGAGGGCGCCGCCTTCGACAAGGGCGAAACCTTCTCTGGGGTTCCGTACGAAGTTGGGCTCGACGCTGCCACACGACTCGGTGCTCTGTTTCCAGACTTGCCGCTCCATTTGGCGGCACTTCGTTGGCTGCTCGACTCCCCCCACATCACGACCGTAATCCCTGGGGCATCGAGTCCAGGCCAAGTGGATGATAATCTGCGTGCAGTAACCCTGCCGGCGCTGAGTGACGCCCAGCACGCTGAGGTTCGACGTGTCTACAACGAGTTGATCCGCCGTCACGTGCACGCACTTTGGTGATTACAGCGAGCAAGCTGCAACTGTCGCGACACGCCCGACTTTCGCGTCGTGACACGCCCGACTCTCGCGTCGCGACACGCCCGACTCTCGCGTCGCGACACGCCCGACTCTCGCGTCGCGACACGCGCGCAGAGTTTGTCGAAAGATCCGTGGTGGCGAATCGGCAGGCCACCAATGCGCGGGGCTTAGAGCGGTCGGTAACTTACGAAAGCAAAGCCGCTGCTATCCGGTGCCCAGGAAGGCACGTTGATGGTCCCTTGCCCGCCGAAGAGCTCGGCAAGTACTTCAATGGACCCGCTCTCTGTCGAGAGCATGCGCAAGGCTACCGGCCTATTCGGTGGATGCCCATCGACGCTGCTCTCGTAGGATAGGAACACAATGAAGCGACCGTCAGGCGAGGGATGCGGAAACCAGTCGCCGTAGCAGCTGTCGTTGGTTAGCCTTGTCTGCTCCGAACCGTCGCTACCCATTCGGTAGATGCGCATCTTGCCACTGCGATCCGAATTGAAGTAGATGAAGCGCCCATCTGGCGAGAAATCCGGACCATCGTCGAGGCCCGGCGCCTCCGTAAGACGCACCTCTTTGCCTCCGCTCAAAGGCTTGGAGTAAATGTCGTACTGTCCGTCGCGCGCGGCGCAGTACGCGACGGACTTTCCATCTGGGGACCAGCCATGCCAATAGGACGGCGCGTCTGCCGTGATGAGACGAGGTGCTCCACCCTGTGCGGGAAGAACATAGATCCGCGACGGTCCATGGGTTTCATCGCTGATAGCAATCAGGCTTCCATCTGGCGAGAACCCGTGGTCGTTGTTGCAACGGACCGCAAATCCCGTGTCCAGTTGACTCAAGCTCCCGCCCTCGACCGGAACCGTCATCAATCGTCCACCACTATTGACCAGCAACGTGCGCCCATCAATAGACCAGTTGGGCGCTTCGAAGTGCTGCTTCGCGCGATGGACCACCCGACGCTTACGCGTCGACAACGAATAGATCTCGAGTGTGCTCTCCATGGGCAGGCTCTCGGTCGACATTAATAACTACCTCGTTTGCGGCGCTGGGCTTCTGGCGCCGGCTATATGGGGTAGTGCATTTGTTTGCGGGCGCAATTTCTCTAGCTTTGACGCATGCGATGCGACCTTGCGAAAGCGTATGCCAGTTCTGCAAAAACGTCGCAAGTACGACATCAAGGCGTCGCTTTTCGTCAACAGTTGACCAATTCGACGTTGGAAACGGGTGCTTCATTGGGCCGCAATTTCTCGAACTCGTTCGACCAAAACGGGCGGGCTGGCGCCGTTAGCGCGTGCTGTCGCGTGAACGGCACTGGCTCGAGTCGCGTGAACGGCACTGGCTCGAGTCGCGTGAGCGGCACTGGCTCGAGTCGCGTGAACGGCACCGGTGAGTGCCAACGCCGCTTAGCGAATTGTTAGTAACGCGGCCTGCACACCCGTGCAGACGCGAAACCAG
>JBLNFG010000753.1:0-5517 GCA_050263495.1 Myxococcales bacterium
CTCCCTACGGTAGAGCGCCGCAAGATCTTGCAGCAGCACCCCCGCCGACCACCAGTCGCATACGATATGATGCGCCGAAAAGAGGAACAGGTGCTGCTGCGCGCGTAATGAGATCATCGTCGCGCGGTGAAGGGGGCCCTGCGTCAGGTCAAATCCCTGAGTTACTTCTGCAACTCGCAAGCGCACAATCTCTGCCGCTTGGTCACTCTCGTTCAGTGCCGAGAGATTCGCATTGCTCAGTCGGGTATCCGGCGTTCGCCCCACAATGCACCACTCACCATCCGCACTGAACGTCATCATCAGGGCATCGTGACGCGCGACGAGTTGTTCATACGCCGCAGCGAACGCCCGCCGGTTCAACGCACCGTTGAGCTGCAGGATGACGCACTCGTTGAAGGCCCGGTTTGCATCAGAACCGCCAAACCAAGCCCCCAGCCAGATCTCCTTTTGTGATGCAGTAGTATTGAACGCGCTGACCAGCTCACCGTGCTCGAAGGGATCGTGATCAACTCGAGTGAAATTGGGCATGCGTCAGTCGACCAAGACCTGCACGAATTTTCCGGGACGCTCAGGATCTTCTTTGAACCAAGCCGGCTTGCCCTGTTTGTCACGTCCCAGACGCGCCCCCGAGACTGGCGGCGAAGTTGCTTCTTGACCTTGTATCGGCTTCGCAAAAATCCCGAGCTCGCTCATGTCCGTCGCTGCGCCTTTGAAGGCAGCGATGATTGCATCGACGTCTGCCTCGGTATGGGCGCAGGTGATGAACGTTGGGCGCCCCTCCCAAACGTGTAAACCACGCATACGCAAGGCATGAAAGAAGACGGCAGCCAGAGGATGCACTTCCTCGACCTGGATCTTACATAGTGAGCCAAACCGCTCGATGTGCACTGGGAAGCCGCGTGACTCAAAGTGAGCATTCAAGGTGTCGACCAGACGCTTGGCCATCCCGTTCACGCGCTCATGCAGAGCCGGGCCCTGTGCCTTGATAAACGACAAAGCAGCCTTAGAGGCAGCAAGCGCGATAGGGTGCCGCACGAAGGTTCCTGCAAAGTAGGTGACGCCGATCTCGGGAATGGAGTCATCACCAAACTGCCATTGACCGCCGTCGAGAGCGTCCATGAATCGCCGTTTGCCGCCAATTGCTCCGATTGGCATGCCACCACCAATGATCTTGCCGTACGTGGCAATGTCTGCGCGGATGCCGAAGTGCTGCTGGGCACCACCGACGCAACTCCGGAAGCCGGTGATGACCTCGTCGAGAATCATGGCCACACCTGACTGCTCGGTGATCGCCCGCACTTCTTTGAGAACCTCCACCGGTTGCCGCTCAGGCTGTCGGCTGTGAACCGGCTCGACCAGAACCGCGGCCAGTTCGTCGATTCTTTCACGGATGACCTGTAGAGACTTCGGATCGCCGTAGTCTAGTATCAACGTATTGGCCACTGCTTCAGGGGGTATACCCGGTGCCGCGGGAAAGGACTTCAGCCCCGGCGTACCTCGCACAATCACTTCGTCCACAATACCGTGATACGAGCCATTGAACATGACGATGAGTGAGTTGCCAGTAACCGTTCTAGCAAGACGCATGGCGCCTAGCACCGCTTCGGAACCGGTATTGCACAAGGCTACGCGATCGACCCTGGCCATTTCGGCAATGAGCTGTGCAACCTCTCCCGCAAGTGGATTCTGTGGCCCAATCTCCACGCCTCGCTCCATTTGAGCACGAACAGCGTCATTGACGAAGTCCGGCGAGTGCCCAAGGAAATTGGTGCCAAAGCCGCAAGTGATATCGATGTACTCATTGCCATCGACATCCCACAATCGGCAGCCCTTCGATCGTTCGACCACGATAGGATATACAGCTTCCTTGATAGCCGGACGAAACCCTGATACGACCCGCGGATCTGCCAGGTGGCTGCGGTGCTTAGCGGAGTACGCCTTGGATCCGCGGGTTTTGGCTTGGTAGCTTCCCAAGAATGCGTTGAGCCGCTCCTTGAACCCCTCATCATAGTGGCGCCGCGCAGTCTCGATGCGGGTTTGTGCACCAAATGTCTTTGGCGGCGACGCTGGCAGTTCCGCACCTTTAGCCTTAGCAGCCGTCACCGATGTTTGGCCTACGGGTGGCGCCGCGCTCAACGGATCCGCGGAGACGCTTGGCACGTTGGTGGCCGCGGGCACAGGAAGTACCGCCGGAGACAACACGGCGCCCTGCAAGAATTCCAGTTGGCGGGCCATTAGCTGCAACTGTTGGTGAACGAGCAGCTGCGGGCTTAGCCCGGTGCCCTCCAAAGCTGGAGCGATGGCAACCGCGCGTCCTGCCTGCGGTGCGGCAGCGGGCACCGGGGGAGCGGCATAGCTGGTCGCAGCAGCGAGCGGGGAAGCTGCTGCAGGGGTCAATACTGGAATGGCAGAGGTGACGGGCGCGGGCGCGGCGCCAGGCGCTAAGGCGGCTTTACGCTCTGCAGGGAGTTTGTCTGCAAGGTAGTCTGCGACAGCCCCCATATTGCTCAGGTCGTCGCTCAGCTGCCGGAATGTAACCGCCACGCCGAACGTCTTCTTGATGGTGATGGCTGCTTGCGTAAGCAACAGAGAATCGAGTCCCATCTCCGTGAAGTGCGTACCTTCGTCGAAATCGCGCAACGTCAATCCGGAGGCTGTCTCGAGCAATTGGCGAACTTCGTTGAGGATGGCGGCACGGTAGGAATTCGGACTGGACATGGGTGATGATTGCTCCGTAACTGGGACAGGCGCCCCAAGCTCAACCGCTGAAGTGCGGCGGTTGAGCGGTTCAAGGCTCGATGCGGTGGGCGACAACGCAGTACGCTCATCGCCCGGGGCCAAAGCGGCGTCGCTGCCTAGATCGACCCGTGAGAGATCAAGTGGCGCGGCTGTCTGCGCTTCTTCTAGCCAGTAGCGCTTCCGATCCAACGGACGCGGAGGTAGCTCGACCTTCCTGCGTACTTCGTTCCGGTAGACGGCAGCGGCGGATACATTCACTCCTTGTTCCCACAACGCCCCTAGGCAGCGCGCCCACGAGCGTTGCTCAGAGGAGGAGTCTCCAACGGGACCCAAGGCGGAGATTGCCAGAACAGGACCCTCGATGGACTGTCTTGCAAGTGCCGGCAGAGTGCCTGCTGGACCCAGCTCAAGGAGGGCACCCGGATGATCGCCCCACAAGGTTTGGAGCGCCTGAGCGAACAGAACCGCCCGCCGCAAGTGCAATGCCCAGTACTCGCGATCCGTCGCTTCCTCGCTCCCAATCCATCGACCCGTCGCGGTGGACACGAACGGCATACGCGGCTCTCTGAGCTCTACGTGGTTCAGTGCCTCCCGGAAGATACGCACGGCGTCGTCCATCATCCATGTGTGAAACGCGTGCGAAGTCCGGAGAGGCTTGGCGAGGATCTCCGCCGCTTTCAGCTTCGCCTCGACCTCAGCCACGGCCGCATGCGGCCCCGCCACAACGACGAGTTGCTTGCCATTGATAGCGGCCAATTCCGTTTGCTCGACCAGGTATTCGCGGACGCGCTCCGGTGTCTCGCGCACGGACAGCATGGCGCCAGGGTTCATTCCCTGCATCGCGCGTCCCCGCACCGCAACGAGGCGGATGGCGTCCTCCAGACGAAATACGCCAGCCAACGTCGCCGCGACGAACTCACCAACGCTGTGGCCCAAGGCCGCGACGGGCTTAATCCCAACGCTCAGCGCCAATTGGGCCAACGAGTACTCCACGGCGAAGATCGCTGGCTGCGCGAAGCGCGTTTCCTGGAGTCGCTCGGCCGCTGCGGAATCGTCGAGCTGACCGCCACTGATAAGCTCCAGGAGTGGAACGGGCATTTCCGGAGCAACGGCTTCAGCACACTGATCCATCGCGGCCCGGAACGCTGGTTCACTCTCGTACAGTCCCATGGCCATGCGTGGATACTGCGTTCCTTGGCCCGGAAAGACGAATACTACGGAACGCGGAGAGGAGTCAGTGCCCACTTGAGGTTTGGCGGTTGCCTTGGCGATCTCCGTCGACAACTCGGCCAAGTTAGCCGCCGAGAGCGCCAAACGTCTCCGAAACGCTCGCCTGCCAATAGCGAGAGAGTATGCAACATCGGCTGGGTGCGCGCCCTCCGCAGACCACACATCAATGGCAGCCTGCACGTCGCTCAAGTGCCTCCGCAATGCGGACTCCGACCGCGCGCTGAACACGAATGACTGGTAGGCACGCGAGGGGCCGCTGGGACCTCGCTCCGGTGCTTGCTCCAGGATGACGTGTGCATTGGTTCCGCCCACCCCCATCGAGCTCACGGCCGCACGCCGCGGTCCGGCCGATTTGGGATACGGCTGGCACACTGTGTTGACGAAGAAGCGCTGTGCGAGGTCGATAGCTGGGTTGAGCTGCCGGTAGTGCACCGTTGGAAAGAGCGTGCTCTGCTCGAGTGACAAGGTGGCCTTGATCAGCCCGGTGACACCCGCCGCCGCCGTCAGGTGGCCGATGTTGCTCTTCACAGAACCGAGAGCGCACGACGGCTCGGTAGCCCCTCGGCCATACGCCTTGGTTAATGCGGCGACCTCGATCGGATCACCAATCGGCGTGGCTGTGCCGTGTGACTCCACGTA
Source organism: Myxococcales bacterium (assembly GCA_050263495.1). Lineage (GTDB taxonomy): Bacteria > Myxococcota_A > Polyangia > Polyangiales > Polyangiaceae > FEN-1139. The sequence continues at coordinate 4,609 of JBLNFG010000753.1, forward strand.
CCCGATGCTGTCTGGAGTGACGCCAGACGCAGCCAGGGCCGCCGTGATGGCTCGTGCCTGACCTTCCAGCGATGGCGCAGTGAAGCTGGCCTTCTGTGCTCCGTCGTTATTGATGGCACTCCCCAAAACTACAGCGTGAATAACGTCACCGTCGCGCAGCGCGTCACTCAGCCGTTTGAGCACCACCACTCCGACACCATCTCCAAACGTGGTGCCGCTCGCATCAGCGTCGAACGGCCGACAATGACCGTCCGCGGAAAGCATGCCCCCTTCATTATAGAGATAGCCGGATGCCACTGGCACAGTCACCGATGCGCCGCCCGCGAGAGCAACATCCGACTCGAGAAGCCGCAGGCTTTGACACGCCAAATGGACAGCAACCAGGGAAGTAGAGCAGCCAGTGTGTACACTCACACTTGGACCAGTGAGGTTCAAACGGTAAGAAACCCGTGTCGCGACGTAATCCTTTTCGTTGGCAGTCATGGCATTGAACGCGCCAAAGCCCTCAACAGCCGCCGGATTCTTCAAGACTCGTTCTCCGTAGTACGTGTTGTTCATCACGCCTGCGAACACACCAATTTGACCAATGAACACATCGGGATTGCACCCGGCGTTTTCGAGAGCGACCCAACACAGCTCCAGCAGCTGACGTTGTTGTGGATCGATCATCTGGGCTTCGCGAGGCGAAATACCAAACAGCTCGGCGTCGAACAGATCAGGATCTTTGATGATGCCGCGAGCGCGCACGTAACTGGTGTCGGTCCGAACGTCCAAGGGAATGCTCGGATCCAGTTCCTCGGGTTTGAAGAACGTGACTCCTTCGCGCCCCTGAGTGAGTAACGTCGACAGCTGCTTGATGTCATTGGCGCCAGGAAAGCGTCCGGCCCACCCCACCACGGCTATCGGCTC
>JBLNFG010000754.1:0-3704 GCA_050263495.1 Myxococcales bacterium
GCAGTCCACCCAACGCTCAGCCTCTGCCAGCCCGGCGCTTGGTTGATGGCAACCACCGTAGAACTGCCCGCCGTCACGTGCCCATTGATCGCCACCATGCGGTCACCGGGTTGCGCGCGAAGCAACGTGTCCGAGCGTAAGCTCAGCACCAGTTCCTTAGGCTTGCCCGCGTCGTCGAACAGCATCGAAGTCACGCTGTCGATCCAACGTCCGAGCTCGAGCGCAGCCGTGGGGACATGCAGTGGCTGCATCCCGACTTTCGCCGGCACGTACCCACCGCGCGGAGAACGCGAAACCACCGGCGCGATCACGTTCGCAAAGGCCGCCTTCAGGGCCCCCTTTGCGCCGAGTTGCGCAATCACATCGTCCGGCGCAGCCTCTCGTTCACCCAACGGAGCGAAGGGAAACTTTTGCCACAACGCCGTCGCTGACGGCGCTAGCTCACGCGTGTACAGATCGCTCACCGCCCGTTCAAGGGAACCGATCGCGAGCGACTGGATACGCTCGGCGGGCAATAGAAACGGCGCGCGCAGATCTTGAGAGAGCCCAAGCGCGTCCAGCACCTGCTGCACCTGGGTCAGCGGCGCCTCCTGGTTTGGGTCAAGCAATGACAGCCCCTTCTTCGCGAGTGGAGAGAGGCGCTCGGCCAAGGGTGGACCGGGATCGCTCGGGGAACGCTCTTCGAGGATCGTCAGGTACGGCCGCAGCACGTCGCTGTACTTACTGAGATCAATCTGCCCTCCCTTCTGCAGCGCCACGAGCGTCGAGAACGGCGCGACCGCTTCTCCCAACGGCTTCAACTCCGGATCTCTCGCTACGTCGAGGCGCGTGTTGTCCACCAGCGTCGACCAGAAGCGATCGAACCACGATCCTGGTGCCAACTGAGCACCCAAACTGCTGCGAAAACTCGCTAGATTGGCGTAGGGGAAGCGAAAGCTCGCGTAGTAGTTGCGCAGCGCGTCCTGGTAATCGCGCGCATACGCAGCCAGGGCTTCCGAGATCTTGCTGCGCAGAGTCGCCGCTTGTGCTGGCTCGATGCAGGCTTGGTCCATCGCCCGCGGCAGCTCACCAAACGGACCGATCACGCGCTCCTGCACCGTCTTGACCCAATACTCTTGCGATAGCGCGACCGTAGCGCCGAGCCCCTGCTCGCCCAGCCCGATCTTGCCAGCAGTGTCCGCTTCCGTGAAGAACGGTGACCGCACCAATCGTTCCCGCGAGAACCAGACCACAAGATCTGCGGCGCGGCTCTGCTTCGCGATCTGCTGCCAATGCGCCGCCGTATAGCGTTCGCGCACACCGCCCTCGAACGCACACGCACCCTGGACGTTCCCGTCGCTGCGCTCAGCCCCTGGATTACCGGTCTGCAGCTTGCGCAGTTGTGCCACCAGTTCCAACAGTGTTTGAGCCTGAATCGCGCTGAGTTTGGAGTCGCTGCAGGCGGTCTCGAGCAGCTCCTCGAATGCCTGGTGATCGCGAACACCCGCTGGCAACTCCTGTCCATCACCAGCGCCCACCAAGGCATCGGCTTGCGTCGCGCAACTGACGCGTAGCGCTTGCTCCAAGGCGGTCTGTTCTGGATCCCTCGCACTCCCCATCCGTGAGGTCTTGAGTAAGCAAGCGTTTTTGGCCGCTGTGCGCAGCGTGTCGAGCTCGACCACACCATTCGATCGCGCGAGCACGTCTTGCACGGCGGTCCAATTGCCCGGCGTGCTGTCCATCGTCGCCGCACCGCACGCCGCGGTGTTCAACAGCACGTAGTCCGCGACCACCGCGGCTGGCAGCTTGAGCACCTCCGCGAAGCGCTTGACGTCTTTCAGAATGGACGCACCCACCACGGAGTCGCTGGTTGCATTGAGCACGGCGGCCGCGTAGAGGCGTTCTTTGTAGGTCGGTTCGGCGCGGTCGACGTCTAGGTAGCGCTTACGGATCAGTTGCAAAAAGAGGCCACGATCGCTGTCGCCACGGGGATCGAGACGTGCGCGATCCGTCGGCTCCGCGTGTCCCCGAGCTCTCGACGCGGTAGCTCTCTCCCGTCGATCGGAATCACCACCGAGCACCTTCCGCGTGTACGCCGGATACGCCCATCGAAGCGGCGGCCAAAAGGGATCGAGCACGCGACGCAACGCCTCACCGGCGCGGGCTTCGGCGCGGTTGAGCCCCGCCTCGTCCCGCGCGTCGTGTCGCTGAAAGGCAGCAACCTCTTTTGCTGCGTCGTCCAGGCAATGCAAGCGCCAAACGTAGGCGACGAACAGCGGAAGACACGCGACCGCTCCGTACGCCAAGGCGCGGTTGAACCGCGCTCGATCGTAATAACTCAGATCTGCGGCGACGCGCCCAGGATCGATCTTGGCCGGATCACCCAGCAGCAACGGCGGATTGCTCTCGCAAAATGCACACAATACGAGTGGCTCGTCGTGGATCCCCTTGCCTGAATCGCGGACGTGCAACTCTTGGTATAGCGCCTCGAGTCGAGCCAGCGCCGCAGATGAACCGCGGGCGAAGAGGGCGCTCACGCGATCCACCTCCGCCGGTTCGAGCGAGACGAGTGCCCGCTCGAGCAGCGGTTCGTTCCGAAAGAAGTCGTGCAGCAAACCGGCGAGCACCGGCCCCTGACGGGTTTCGCGCAACTCCGTCCCTTCCCAATGCTGACCGCCCACTAGACGCGCCAGCTCGACGAACCCCGGCTCGGCGCGATCTAGATGAGTCAAGCAGACGCGAAGCGGGATCGCCGTACGGCGACGTAGCGTCAACGCCTCGACGAATTCGCGCGCGGTGCGACCGATCGGTGCGAGGCCAGTCGGATCGTGCGTTGCCACCTCGGCGCTTACGACCAGAAGGATGTTGCACGTGCGCAGCGCCATCTTCGCCAACAATTTCTCCAGCTCGGCGCCTGCACCGCTCCGATCTTCGAACAGCTCACTCCCAAGCTCGACGTACACGATCTCCTTGCCGGCGCGGACGATCAGACGCCGATCGCCGAAGGCCGTCGATGGCAGCCCATTTTCACCTAAGAGTGCATTCACCAGGCTGGTCTTGCCGGCGCAGCGAGCGCCCATCACGAGCACCAACGGGGCTCGACGTGCGCTATGGCTCAGGCCCGCGAGCCCTTGATCGAGCAATTGGGTTAGCGGCTTCTGCCGCACGGGTTTGGGTGGCCGTTGAGTCTTGGCCCGCGGGGTACGTCGCTCGAGAATCAGGTAAATGATCGCAGCAATCGGCAATAAGAAACCGGACACGCCAAGAACAATGGCGAGCGTGATCATGACCCAACCCTGGGGCACCACCGAGGTCATGACGACGTGGGCGCCTCCCCGAGCAGGAACGCCTCGAGTACGTCCTCAAAGCGGTTGATAGCGGCTTCCACCACTAGCTCGTCTCGCTCGGCGGGCACCGTGGCGATGAGCGTCCGCAGCGGCTCGAGCAGGAGCGCAAGGGTTGAGGCCGGAATGAGGCCCTGGCACTCGCGCTCGAGTTGCTGAAGCAACTCGTCGTTCGTGGGACGTTCATCGTTCGAAGCGCAGGAAGCGTTCATGGGTTGAATCACCAAATGGCAGCAGCCAAAGCGAAGAGAAGCTGCACGATCAGGGGCAGACCGATCAGTGGAGACCAAACGACCCAAGCGGGTCTGGCACGAGGCAATCGCTCGCGTCGCTTCGGGCGCGAGTCCCAACGTTGCTCGGGCAAACGACTCGCGAGTTGCG
>JBLNFG010000755.1:0-4858 GCA_050263495.1 Myxococcales bacterium
GCTGCAACGGCAATTGCCAAATCGAATACGGCTACGAGTGCAAGGCTGCCGGCAAGCCGTGCACCAGCACCTTGGCATGCGGCGATGGCGCCCCCGGACCGAACGAGGGTTGCGATGACCATAACCTAGTGTCCGGCGACGGCTGCTCCAGTACGTGCACCATTGAGCCTGGCTTTGTCTGCGCTGAATTCGGTGCGAGCTGCACTCCTTCCACGATGGCCCCAATCTGCGGAAATGCCGCCACCGAGTACGGTGAGTCCTGTGATGACGGAAACGCAGCGAGCAATGACGGTTGCTCACCAACCTGCCAAACCGAGACCGGCTACACCTGTAGCGGAGCCGTTTGCGTGTTGGACGCCACGTGCGGCAACGGTGTACTCGATGCCGGCGAGCAATGCGACGACGGTGACTTAAGCCCGGGGGATTGCTGCAGCGCTACGTGCCGCTTGGAAAGCAACTGCAAGTGCTCTAATCCGCCTGCGGGCTCGGCCCAGGTTGGGCAAATCTGTGCGTCCACTATCGTCTGTGGAGATGGCATCGTAACGGGCGACGAGCGTTGTGACGACGGCAATCTTTCGCCAAAGGACGGCTGTTCGAGTGATTGCCGCACGATCGAGGCCGGATACACCTGTCCCGCGATCGGTGGTGCTTGCTCCGGCGCAATCACGTTGTGTCCCAACGCGACGATCGATCCCGGCGAGGGTTGCGATGACGGCAATGCTACGGCCAACGATGGTTGCTCCGCCAATTGTCGGGTTGAAGCCGGCTACATTTGCCCGGTTGCAGGGGCGGCGTGCCAGTTGAAGGAATTCTGCGGAAACAAGCAAGTCGGCTACACTGCCGGCGAACGTTGCGATGATGGAAACGTGGCGAACAACGACGGTTGTTCCTCGACGTGTACCATCGAAACCGGGTACTCCTGCGAAAACACCGCGACAGGATCCGTTTGCCAGCTTGAATACTGCGGAAACGGAAGACTCACCCAGGGAGAAACCTGCGACGACCAAAACAAAAACTCTGGAGACGGTTGCTCAGCAACGTGCCAACCAGAAGTGGGATTCCGCTGTCCCAAGGTAGGCGAGCCTTGTCGGCCGATTTGCGGAGACAAGAAGAAGCTTGGCACGGAGCAATGTGACGACGGCAACACGACGAGTGGCGACGGCTGCAATGCCGTTTGTCGCATTGAACCCGGCTATGCGTGTCCAACCGTAGGCGCCGTTTGCGTTGCTTCGGTGTGCGGAAACAACAGCAAGGAAACGGGGGAGTCCTGCGACGACGGGAACAAGGTCGCCGGCGACGGTTGCGGTCCAACTTGTCAGAAGGAGCCCACGATTACACCTGGGCCCACCCCGAAGGTGAACGTCACCTGCGGCGATGGACTGCTTACGGGAAGTGAGCAATGCGACGACGGCAACACCACGAGCGGTGATGGTTGTTCGGAACTCTGCACGACGGAGCCCGGATACGAATGTACCAGCCAACTCAAGCTGCCCGGCACGGTCGACTTCACGATCACCTATCGCGACTTCAAGTCCTCTGTCGCCAAGACAACCGGCGGGCACCCTGATTTTCAGTGGGACTATGGGGCTGCAGACGTGCTCAGCATCGTGGGTGCGGCTTGCACTAGTTCGAACACGGCCACGTGCGGTCGACTCGACGCGGAGGGCAAGCCTGTACTCAATACGGCGAACACGAACCTCTCGAAAGCAAGTATCAAGAACGTGCCCGCAGCCTTCGGATTATGGTTCCGAGATAGTAACCCTTCAGCGGTCGTGGGCTCCAACGGCCCGATCCAAATCAACCCGATCAAGACCAAGACTTTGAGGCTCACCCAGGTAGCCACTGGATCGGAGGACTATTCGTTCAATAGCACTTCCTTTTTCCCTCTTGGAGCAACGGAAGGCTACGGCAAGTTCGGCGACGAAGTCATCGTGTATCCCGCAGGCGATCCAAAGGTTTGCCCCAACGACCAGTTCCGAAACGGGGCTGGGACTTGTCGACCTTGCGACGCAACTTGCCAGGGTAGAAACTTTGGTTTCACCACCGAGTTGCGCTACTTCTTCCAGTACCGTGGCGGCGAGACGCTGTCCTTCTTTGGCGATGACGACGTTTGGGTCTTCATCAATGGTCATCTGGCGGTAGACATCGGGGGCATGCACTCTCAAATGTTTGGCCGCGTCGTGCTCGGCGACGATGGAAAGCCCTCGGGAACCGATAGTAGCTGTTCGGTACACCTTGGCAGCGCCGAAGCCACCGCGTGTTCAACCTACACGAAGGAAGAGCAAGCGGATAACATTGATTCGCGATTCGAATTGACCAAGGGTGGAGTTTACGAGATAGCGCTATTCCACGCAGAACGACACACCACGGCCTCGAACTTCAAGCTCACGCTGTCTGGATTCTTGGCGCCGCGTTCGTACTGTACACCGGTCTGCGGTGACGGCGTCGTAACGGCAACCGAGGAGTGCGACAACGGCAAAGCCAATAACACGGGCGCTTACGGCGGTTGCACGGCTGCCTGCAAGTACGCGCCGTACTGCGGCGACGGGGTGACGAATGGACCCGAGGCATGTGACGAGACCATCAACGTCGAGGTGTATGGCGTCAGCAGCAACGGCTGTGCACCGAATTGCCAAGTGACGCCCTATTGCGGCGACGGTCACGCGGATCTCGCGTTCGGTGAAACTTGTGATGAAGGGACCGCGAAGAACACGGGCACCTACGGTCCCGGCTTATGCTCGAGTACTTGCACTATCGCGTCATTCTGCGGCGATGGCGTCCTCGACGGCGGCCACGGCGAGGTTTGCGATGACGGCCAGGACAACGGCGGGCCCACCAGCAATTGCGACGCAAACTGCGCCGTCAAATGTGGTAACGGCAAGGTCGACGCGGGCGAGCAGTGCGACAAAGGCACAACCGGAAACGACGGTGTCTACGGCAGCTGCAACGCCAATTGCACCTTTGCCCCCTATTGCGGCGACGGGTTCAAGCAAGCCGGCGAGGTGTGTGACGACGGCTTGAACGACGGCAGCTACGGAACCTGCACGGCATCGTGCCAACTTGCGGACTATTGCGGCGACGGCAAGCTCGACGCGCTCTTTGGTGAGCAGTGCGACAGCGGCGCAGCTAACCAGGTCAGCGCTTATGGTCCGAGCATCTGTACCAGCACCTGCCGATTCGCTCCTTATTGCGGCGATGGAGCGGTGAGCGCTGGCGAGGTGTGTGATGACGGCTCGCGAAACAGCGACGTGACCGCCGGAGCTTGTCGCGTGAACTGCTCTGGTTACAATGCACCACCGACCACGTGTGGCAACGGCGTCCTTGACGCGACAGAGGAATGCGATCGCGGTACTTTGAATGGAACCACAGGCATCAATTGCGACGCACGCTGTCAGCATACCTGCGGCAATGGATTCAAAGACGGCTTCGAGCAATGTGATAACGGCACGAATGACGGCTCGTACGGAACCTGTAACAACGACTGCACTCTTACTGCCTATTGCGGCGACGGAATCAAGAACGGCCCCGAACAATGCGATGCCGGTTCGTCGAACGTCCCTCTCTCGTCAGCATACAGCGGAGCGGTCTGCGATCGGAACCCGGGCACCGTCAACTGCACCACATCGTGTACGTTTATCCCGTGTTGCGGAGACGGACGCGTCAACCATGCTAGCGAGCAATGCGACGGTCAGCCAGGCTGCAACCCTGACTGCACCTACAGCGTGCTGCTCTAAGCCCCGAGCATTTGCTGCCCACCACCGCACTCGCTCTGCGAGTGCTTGCTCCTCCCAAATTTGTGCTCGCGCTTGCGCTGCGCGCAAATGGGAGGAGCACCGGCGAATGGCGCACCTCACCACCAACCGCGGCGACGAAACCAGACCAGCATGACACAGGGGGTCAGGGCGATCAGGGCCATCGCGACGAAAAACATGGTGCGGGAGTGAAAGGGCAGTACCTCGAAATTCTGGCCAAAGAAGCCAGTCAAGAACGTCAGAGGCAAAAATACGGCACTCAGGACCGTCAAGCGCTGTACCACGGCGTTCGTGCGCTGCGAGTTTGCGGCCATGTGTGCCTCGCGAAGATTGGAAACGTGATCGCGTGCAGTTTCGACCAGCTCGGCGAGTCGCAGCACGTCTTCGTGAATTGACCGGTAGAACGGGGCTAGCTTCTTCCCGAGCCACGGCGTCTCGAGTTTGAGCAATGCCGAGAAGACTTCGCGTTGCGGGGCTAGCACACGACGAATTGAAGCCAGCAAGCGACGAATGGCATAAGCGTCGTTCAGCGTCTTTACGTTCGGCGCTTCCCGCAGCTCGTCTTCTGCGCTCTCGATGCGATCGATCAGATCCTCGATCCATGGAAACACAGACGTTATGGCAGTGTCCGCAATCAGGTAATAGACGTAGCCGGTTCCGCGGCGCGCCAGCGCTGGCTCTTGAACGATGCGACGCCAGACAGCGTCGATTTCCTCGATCTTGTGCTCGTGAACTGTCACGAGGTAATTGCTCGCCAGGAAGGCGTGCAACTCACGTGCATCCAACTGGTTGGGGTCGGATGGATCAGGGCGCAATGAATGGATGACAACGAACAGGTACTCGTCGTACGGCTCGAATTTGGGGCGAGCATCGTATTGCGCACAATCCTCGATCGCCATCGAGTGAAAGCCGAATCGATCTTGGAGAATCGCCAGTTCGTCTGGCGTAGGGTCCAGACAATCGATGAGCCGGTAGTGTCCATTCTCCGGTGGTCGCACCCGAACGACTGGGTCGTCCTCGCGAGACTCCATCGCACCATTTGGCCCGACTTCAAGTGTCCGAAACATCGGGGCCGATGCTATCGGATTTTTGGGCCTCCAGGCGAG
>JBLNFG010000756.1:0-6820 GCA_050263495.1 Myxococcales bacterium
AACGGCGCATCCGCGCTCAACCGCTCCCAAACCTTCGCTTAAACCCAAGGCTACTAAGCCCACTAAGCCCACAAGGGCATCTCGCGCTCCCGCGCGCAGCACTCCCGCACGCAGCACTGCAGCTGCAGCGAGGAACGCCCGCACCGCAGTGAGCACGCGCCCCAGTCTCAAGACCAAGGCGCACGCTGGAAGAAGCTCAATCGCGACTGGCCTAAGGCTTCGCAGCAGCAGAGCCGCAGCTTCGCAGCCGCCACGGGAGGTCGATCCGCGTCAACTCGGATTGCCGTTTGGCAGCAAACGGGCCAAGGCAGCACCGGAGCAGACTAAGTCGACTCCAAGCACCAAGCCGCTCAAACCCAAAGCGCCGGAACCAAGCGCGCCGCCGCCAGTCGCGACAAGCCCGGTTCCGTTCTCCATGGCGCGCCTCAAAGAGCGAGTTGAGCAAGAGCAGGAGCGACGAAAGCGCGCGGCTGAACGTCAGGATGATTCGCCTCCGGATTCGACGATGCGCGCATTGCCCGTTGGTGTCCGTCGCGGTCGGCTCAGCCCGCGCGCGGAACGCCCCGAAGGCGCCGCTCCGGCAAGTGCAGCGAACGATCTCGACGCATTGGACCGTATCCTGTCTAGCGCGGGCATCGTGCGGGACTCCGAGGCACTGCGTAGCTACCTGCTGCCGTGGCTGAACGGCAGTGACGTACTTGCATTCGTACCTGCCGATCGAGCAGCGCTCGCCGGATGCAGCGCCGTGGCGTTCGCGAACCGCAAAAAGGCTTTGCTCGTCCTGTCGTCAGAAGAATCAGTCACCGATCAGGTTCGGATGCTGCGTCAATCCGGGCTGGAAGTGGTCACGCTTCCACTCAACCCCGAGGAGCGAGCACTCGAGATAGGGCGTTTGCGCAAGGAGCAGAGCTTTGTGCTCGTCGTCTCACTCGATCGGTTGTTTACGGAAGACGCGCTGGATGAGTGTCGAACCCTGACGTTCGACTTGTTGGCAATCGATGAAGCGCAGCGCGTCTCTGAGCTGGCACCAGATTTCGATCCCGGAGTGGAACGGATCGCGGATCTAGCGCCGAGGCTCGGCCGACCTCCCACGTTGGCGCTATTGCGGGCCGTGCCACCTAGTGTGCGCAGTGATCTTCCGCACCGGCTTGGTCTGCGGAACCCGCTGCGAGTCGATCTGTCGCCTGTTCATGATTCGATCGGATTAGAAGTCGTTTCGTCCGATCCGTCCAAACGTACCGCGCAAGTTACCAACATCCTGCGCAACGCCACGCTCCCGGCCATGGTTCTCGGATACAGCATGGCCGACGTGAACGACGTACTCGCCTCGCTCTCTGGGGCGGGCATGAATGCGCGTCGATTCGATCCCGTCATGCGACCGAGCGCTCAGGAACTTACCGAGCCTGCGGTTTGGGTCGTCCCAACTGGACGAGTCACGAACCCAATCCAATTCGTGCGAACGCTCGTCCACTTCCGCTCGCCTCCGTCACTCGAGCAGTACTGCCGAGATCTTGGCTGGGTTCATTACGACGTCGGCGATGCCAAAAGTATCATGTTCGTAGCTTCGGACGATGAAGCGATGGTCAAGGGTACCCTCGAACGCCAGCGGCCACGCGCCGAGGATCTGGTAGGTATCGCAGGCGTGTTGGTGCGACACGGAAGCAATGCGAGCACCGTCTTGCTCGACTCCTTGTGCCCAGCCGTGGGCATGAACCGCACTCGCGTCGAATCCTTAGTGAGCATCTTTGGACGGACAGGTTGGGTCGATCATGCTCAAGACTGGGTTCGCCTACGTCCGGATTGCCCGGATCTCGTGGAACGTGCACGTGGCCTGGGTGCGAGGTTGAAGACAGCTAAAGAGCGAGATGCGCAACGACTCCGCAGCGTCTCGGCGTACGTCGTCTCGCGTGGCTGCCGCCAAGAATCGCTGCGCCGTCACTTTGGTACGGCGGGCTCACGGCCTTGCGGCATCTGCGACGCTTGTATGTCCGGGCGTAGCGCGCCGCAGCCTGCCACCTCGGGGCGCTCGGAAGAAGAAGGCAACTCGCCGGTGTCGCGTGCCATTACTTCGGATCTCGACGCGAGCGCACGCGCTCCCCTTGGCGATAAGCCAGCCTGGGTACATCGTCGTCGGTTGGTGTTGATCTAGGCGCGCACCCGAAGGCGTCGGCCCAGACGTTTCACCGCATGAGGGGTGGTACTGGGCCGCACCCCGGCCGATTGTTCGATTACCCGCGAACGCTAAACTGAGCGGGGGCTGGGTCGTTCTCACTTGGGTGATTCGATTACCGCTGAGTGCGCACATCGCAGGTTGCCTGATGCTTCTCCTGGCTTGTGCGCGGCGACCACCGGAAAACGAGCCCGTCGATTCGAACGCCGGAGCGGGCACCTCTGGCGCTGGTACTAGGCGTATCCAAGACGCCGCGGTGCCGCGCGACCGCTCTATCGGCGATGTGTCGTTCACCTACGATGGCCCGAGCGATGATGGCTCGGTGAGTCCCGACGCGGCCTGTGCCGCGTCGGCCGTACCAGCGCAACCCGTGGCGCTCGATATGTACATATTACTCGACCGCTCGGCGAGCATGCAGCGACCGCTGACGGTGGTGCCAACCTGTGTCGTGGGCGATGCAGTGAATAGTAGATGGTGTCACGCCATCAATGCGCTGGGCGGGTTCTTTGCAGCGCCAAGCTCCAACGGGATGGGGGTCGCCCTTGAATTCGTGCCACACGGCACCTGCGGCTGGGTCAATTACCCAACCGAACAGAACTGTTGTCAATTCGGTGAGTGCTGCGCTGGGGCAGAGCAAGCCGTACCTTCCGTTGTACTAGGTCAACTGCCAGGAAACCTGCCGGCTTTGGTCAATGCACTGAATGAGCAAGATCCGCTTGGCACCACGACTCCGCTCGAGGCCGCGCTGCGCGGCATGACTCAGTACGCTAAGACGGCGAAGCGTCCCGATCGCCAAATGGTCGGCATCATCACGACCGACGGGCGCCCCAACGGATGCGAGCGAAATACCGACACGCTCGCCGCCATTCTTAAGCAACATCGGGAGAGCACAGGGCAGCTTACCTTCGTGATTGGAATGACCGACGCGGACTACGCGGTCCTCGAACTGCTCGCGAAGGCCGGTGGTGCACCGCCCCACTCCACGCACTGTGCTGGTGGGGTGAACCCGTGCTCGTTCTATGACGTCGGGGATGGCGATCCGACGGCGTTCATTGCTGCGCTGCAACAGATTCAGCGTAGCGTCGTGGGCTGTCGCTTTGGCATTCCCACGACCGACGGAGGTCTAGTCGATCCAACCACGATGATCGTTCAATGGTCGTCGCCGGCACACGCCGCTAGCGAGCGAATCCCGCGCGTGGACAGCCCGAGTGCGTCGTGTCAGGGCTGGTACGCCGACGCTTCCAAGCCCGGCGAATTCGCGCTCTGTACAGCGACTTGCGCGCAGCTACAGGCGCAGGCCTCGGTGCAAGTCGACGTATTAGTTGGATGCCTCGGGTCATGACCACTTGTCCCCTGGCAATTCTGTAAGTAGGCTGCCCGCGTGGATCTCGCCGCTGTCGCTGGCCCATTCGCTCATGTTGCTGAGTTCTTCTATGACGTCCAAGCGTACCAGCGCTTCCTCGACTCGGGCGCCAACGGCTCAAGCGACGATGCGTATCTTTTCTATGAGGCGCGCGTACGGTTTTCGCCCGAGTCCGACGACGTATTGTTTGCGCTCCGCGATCTGAGCGTGCGCGAGCAGGGTTCAGGCGCATCCATCTGGCACGCGCCAACCCAGACCAACCTCGGCCTGCCCGAACTCGACAAGACTACGGCCACTCGAATTCTGAGCAAGATTGACGCCGCCACACCCGTACTGCGAGTGCAGCTCGCGGCGCAAGCTAACGCGAGGCAGATGGACGCCTTCCTTGCCGCAACTTTTGGTAAGGTCGTATTTGCACCCAACACCCTCGAGCAGTTCGAGGGTCGTATTTCTGGCACTGAACTCGTGCGTTTCGTCGGCTCCCCCTACGAGCTCCGACGACCGTACTGGGCCAACATGGCCGATTGTCGAGAACGCGCAGTGGCGCGAATTTTCGATGTGACCTCAGTCGAGGATTGGCTGCGGGAGCTGCGCGCGTTGCACATCGTTTGCTTGATGGGCGAAAGCGGGCGGAGCTTCTATCGCCCCCAGAGTCCCCTCGGGAGGCGCGATGCCCGACCAGGAGCATTCTACGATACCCCCATGCGCTCCATGCAGGCAGGGGACATCACCCTGCTGCTCGAGGGACCTAGAGTCAGTGCCCCAATGATCGGCGGGCGCAGCTATCACGCGCTGCTCGCTGAGTCCGTGGGAGATCCAGCCGCGACCGCAGCGACAAGGCAAGAGACGGACGAGTTGGGAACGGATTGGGGCTCGGTTTGCGTCGGTTTCGCCCGCGAAGATACCGCGCCTGCGCCCTGGTTTTGTCCGCCACGCCCACTCACGCGCCGTCACTTCGAGCGGATTTTCGCTGCATTTCGTGCTGGCTCTACTCCGAATCGTTCTCCGTGCGATGCGTCGGGCGTGGATTCGCTTGCCGACTTTCATTGGTACTTCGTCCGCCTTCACCCCTTCCGCTGCGCCAATCAAAGCCTGAGCATGAATCTCGTCAATGCGCTGCTAGCCCGTTCGGGTTGCGCAGGAATCCCGCACCTCCTGCTCGATCAGATGGCACTACGCACCACTCGCATTGCCTATCGAAAGTTGTTTGCTCGGGCGGTACGCCATTGGGGCGTGACCGCGTCGTCGTCACTTGGGCGCTGGAAGGCACTCGCACAATGCAGACAGCGCCTCGATCAATTTGTCTCGGGTTTGGCTGAGGTGCAGAGCCAAGCTGAGACAACGCACTTGCTCAGTCGCGATCCCGAGGGCGCGCGGCTTGCCCTGCTTCTCGATTGAGCCACTTCCCCCGGCCACGCCACGCGTGGCCTTGGGGGAAGTCGGGCCCCGCAGCAGCATCGCTGCGAGGGGCACGGATGGGGGCAGCATCTGCCCATTCTCCATTCCAAAATACAGCTAAGGCTGCGACACCTTGCGGCGCAGCAGCCTTAGCCTCGAGCAGCTCTTACGTACGCTCTAGAGTTTCGTGTTCTGCATCGAGCCAGAACGTGCCAGTTCCTGATGCAGCGCGTACGCGGACGAAAGGCTCTGCGGCGTATGGGTAATCCCCTGCCGTCCCAAATTCTCGCGCAACAGATCACGGAACGCCGGGTGGGCACAGCGGTCGATAATCAGCCGCGCCCGATCAGCCGGGGCACGCCCACGCAAATCAGCGACGCCCCACTCGGTGACAATTACCTGAACCGAGTGCTCGTTGTGGTCAACGTGCGTCACCTGCGGAACGATGGTCGAGATGTTGTTGTTTTTCTGAGTCGACGCGCAGATGAACATCGAGATGTACGCGTTGCGGGTGAAGTCACCCGAACCGCCGATGCCGTTCATCATCTTCTGACCCAAGAGATGGGTGGAGTTGACGTTGCCGAAGACATCAACCTCGATCGCCGTATTGCAGGAGATAATCCCAAGACGGCGCACGATTTCGGGATTGTTGGAGATCTCCTGAGGGCGAAGCACGATACGAGGTCGGAAGAACTCGAGATCCTCGTAAATGGCGTTGCGCGCATCTGGGCTCACCGTGAGCGACGAGCCGCTGGCGAACCGAATGCGGCCTTCCCGCATCAGCCCGATCACGGCGTCTTGAATCACTTCGGTGTACATCTCGAACGCCGGGATGTCCTTGCTGGCACCGAGTGCCTGCAACACGGCATTGGCCGTCTCACCTACCCCGGATTGGATCGGCAAGAACTCCTTTGGGATTCGACCCGCCTTGAGCTCACCCGCCAAGAACGCCGCCACGTTAGCGCCAATCTGCAATGTGGTCGCGTCGCACTCGCGGAAGGTCCCAGTCTCGTCGTCGCGATTGCAATCGATGATGCCGACGATCTTCTTGGGGTCGATCTTGAGCACTTCGGTGCCAATGCGATCGGAAGGAGCATAAACCGGGATCTCACGACGGTGGGGTGGATCCGCAGGCTCATATAAGTCGTGGAACCCGCGAAGCGCCTTCGGATGCCGCGAATTGAGCTCGATGTAAACGCGATCCGCCATCCTAGCGAAGGTGGGTGAGCATCCGACGCCGGTCGTGAGAACCACCTCGCCGTTATCGTTGATGTCGCACGCTTCAATGACGGCATGATGCACGGGGCCAAGAAAGCCGTAACGAACCGACTGCGCCACCATCGATAAGTGCATATCGAAGAACTTTGCGCGACCGCTATTGATGGCTTTGCGCATCGAAGTGTTGGACTGATAGGGCGTCCGCCACAGCACGGCATCAGCGTCTGCCAAGGCACCATCAAGCGCTGGCCCTGTCGATGCACCTGTCAAAACGCCGATCTGGAAATCGCGTCCAGCGCGGTGCTCTGCTTCAGCGTGCTTTGCCAATGCCTCGGTGACCACCTTGGGCGCGCCGGCAGGGGTGAATCCAGAAAAGGCGCAGGTTTGTCCGTGTCGAATCTGCGAGGCCGCTTCCTCAGCGGTAATGCGGGGAAAACTCATAGCTTTATTGACCATCCATGGGGGCCGATACTCGGCACGTAGAGTTCAACTCACGTAAAGTTCAGTGGTCACCACCCGAGCAAAGCTCGGTCAGCACACCACGCATGCTCTTGGGATGCAAAAAGGCTACCTGTTTTCCGCCGGCACCCGGAACCGGTGTCTCGTTGATGAGCTTCACGCCGGCTTGCTTGGCGCTTGCCAGCTGCGCCGTGACGTCGTCGGTTGCGAAC
>JBLNFG010000757.1:0-2837 GCA_050263495.1 Myxococcales bacterium
GTGCTCGCCTCTGGAACCGTCACTGCGCCGTATGGACAAGAAGGCTCCGCCATGAGCATGAGTGAACGGAGGTGCGCCCCTTGACGGCGCGCGCGGATCGGAACGGAATGCCTGGTGGTCGCCGACCTACCAGGTTGGACAGAGAGCAGTCATCCGAGAATCCGTCGCTTGACGCTTTGCGCTGCCCAGTAGCCACACATACCGTGGACTCCGCCGCCCGGCGGAGTCGATGACGAGCAGATGAAGATGCGCGGGTTGGCTGTGGCATACGGATCGAGCTTTGCCGTGGGGCGAAAGAAGAGTTGGGAGATGTCAGCCTGGCCGCCGTTGATGTCGCCACCGATGTAATTGGCGTTATATGCCTGCATCTCAAGCGCGTTGCGGGTTGCGCGTGCCAAAACGACATCGCGAAAGCCGGGCGCGAATCGTTCGATGTGTGACTCGATGAGCCCGGAAACGTCCAGCGTGGATCCATGCGGTACATGGCAGTAGGCCCACGCGACGTGTCCTCCCGCGGGTGCTCGTGAGGCATCGAAGAGGGACGGCTGCACGACGAGCGTGAAGGGGCGTTCCGAAACGCTCCCGGCATGGACAGCGGCCTCGCTTGCATGAATTTGTTCGAGCGTTCCCGAGAGGTGGACCGTGCAGGCGCGTCGGCACACGGCGTTCTTCCAAGGGATGGGCTCTCGAAGCGCCCAGTCCATCTTGTAAACGCCGGGTCCGTACCGAAACCGCTGCAGACGCGACCGATACCCCGCAGGGAGCTCGTTCGCACCGATCTCGAGCAGCTGTCGCGGGGTCAGGTCGAAGACGTAGGCTCGGGCAGGCGGCAATTCCGAGAAGCTGCGCACCGGCGCGTCACAACGGAGCTCGCCGCCAAACTCGTGTAGACAGGCGACTAGAGCCTGCGTAATCGATCGGGAGCCGCCGACCGCGATCGGCCATCCAACGAGATGACCCGCGCTGGCGAGGATCAGTGCGAAAGATGCAGTGGCTGTCGCGTCAAGGGGCAGCATTGCATGGGCTGCCATGCCCGCGAAGAGAGCAGACGTGGCTGGCTCGCGAAAGCGACGCGCAGCGAGCGACTTCATGGAAGCAAGCGCCGACAGCCCGAAGCGCGCGAGAAGGAGGGGGGACTTGGGGAAGCGAAGCGGTCCGAGTACCATCTCAAGGAGGATCTCGAAACGCTCCACTAACGGTTCCAGCAGCTCCACGTACTCCCTACGGTCACTACCGAGCTGCGCTGCCGTGTCCTTGATGGAACGCTCCAGGGTGAGCACCGTTCCATCATCCAAGAGGTGAGCCAGAGGCGCCGGAGACTCGGCCCAGCTCAGGCCGTAACGTTCGAGCGCGAGTGTACGAAAGAACGGTGAGGCAACGCCGAGCGGGTACACCGTTGAACACACGTCGTGTAGATAGCCAGGCAAGGTCAATCCCTCGGTGCGCGCTCCACCGCCCGGAGCGGCGTGAGCCTCCAGGACCAACACCGAGAGTTGAGAACGAGCGAGTTCGATTGCTGCGGAAAGCCCGTTCGGACCTGCTCCGATTACGACGACATCGTAGCGTGGAGGCGACTTGGTAGAGGTAGGCATGAGCGTTCCCAATCCGGAGCGTCAAGGTTGCAGAGAGTCTCAATCTCAGTGAGATTTCTAGTACCTCGGGCGGGCTCGAGACGTAACAATCGACGAGCACCGGCGACGAGTTCTCTCGCCGGCGGAGACAGCAGCCGCCATGCGATCCACCCCGCAAACACCGAAAACCAACGTTAATCGGGGTCCCACGCCCCTGTCGTCGGAACACGTGCCAAGCCACACACCTCGGCGCGAACGGTTGGGGGATTGACGCCCATCGCAGAACGCGTGGGCGAAGCTCACTTGGGCCCTTGGAGCGACCGAGCTGCCTTATGGCGCAACCATCACGACAGCACGCCGCCGTGCCCCTGGGCGGCCTTTGCCACCATCGCGATGGCCGCAAAGATCAGATCCGCGTGCTCTTTCTCCTGTTGTGCCAGCTCGCCGAGGGCCTGACGCGCTTCTATGGATGTCACCGTGCCTGCCAAGCTCTTGTACAGGTCGTAGGCGCCCATTTCGATCTCGAGCGCAAGCTCAAGCAACGCTACGTCGCCCAGCTTTCCGAGCTCTCGTGCGGTCTTGAGCACGACGTCGTACGAGAGTCCGTTTTCGATCACTTCACCGGGGAGCGCTGCGAACATGCTGATGAAGTCCTCGTTGATATCGGGAACGTAACGGCGCAGTAGCTGATAGACGGCTCGACCGTGAGTGATTTCGATCTCGGTCAACTGCGATATCGTGGCACCCAACATTCCGCCGGGATACTCGGCAACTATTTGCGTATAGAGCCGGTGGATGCCTTTCTCGAAGTCGAGCGCCTGACGCAGCAGTGTTTCGACAGATGCTGTCAGATCGATCTCAACGCGCCGCGGAAACTCGCCGAGTGCGGGTCCGTCCCAAGCCTGGAAACCGCCCAACAAGTTGTACACCGAGGGCAGTCGCAAGCTACGGCTGGCCCAAGTGCTTGCTCGCTGGGACCGCGTGCCACTGCGGCAGTAGAACACCAAGCTTCGCCCCGAGAGCTCCTGCAGTTCTCGCGCATGCTCCTCGAGATCTTTGAGCGGCACGAGCTTCGCGCCGGGAATGTGCCCGCCGCTGTACTCTTCGGGTTGCCGCACGTCGATAAGGACATACTCCGCCTCGCTATGCGAGCGCATGTATCGGCGCAACTCGTAACTCGTGATGTCCGCGACGTTCGGCGGTGCGTGGCTGGAACTGTGCATGGCTGACTCGTTATCCTCGTCCCCGGGTTTGGCTCCCTAAACC
>JBLNFG010000758.1:0-5855 GCA_050263495.1 Myxococcales bacterium
CGACCGGAAAGCCAATTTCAATCACTTATCAGACCAGAACGTCGCTTCGCTCCGATCGCCATCGCCGAAACGGTTGATCGCCATCGTCCGTGCCAAGCGATCGCCATGAGCGGAATACGCACCACCGCCGCAACGGTCCAGAAACACTGCACGACGTTACCGGCAGTCGCGCGTGCATTGCGAATTACTTGAGCGAGATGAGTGGTACGAGAACACAACGCATATCTGAATCTCGCTTGCGACGCATCAACCTTCGCGTGCCGTGTGTCCGTGCGCGGACCTCAAGAATCGGCTTCTCGAGTGCAGCACGTCCGGCAACAATGCACCGACTCCGATCTCAGTGGGCTCCTTCGCAAACCCGTGAGATCGAGGCTTGGCGGAGAGACAGGAAGACCGTGTAATTGAGCCCCGTTCGCTTCACGCTTCGACCCATCCCGCCGGCACGCCCTCGCGCGGCTGAACGTGACGTCACGACCGCTGCACCGCGGAAGATTGCCCCGACCGGAGTATCCATCGTTTGCACATGTACTGCGATAGTTTACCGTCACTGCGCCCTAAGCTCGCTTCATTCCACCCTTCGACTAACGGAAGCGAGGTCAACCTATAGTCACTCGATGACAGAAGGCGCTCAAGAACCGTAATATCTTCCCTCGCCGTTCCTGCGACGAGCTAACCTTTGGCAGAGTCTGGGTCATCTACCATGAAGCATCACAATATCCTTTCCGTTCCTCAGAGCGCCCTATTTTTGGCCTGCTTTGGATTGGCTGGTTGCAGCAGCAGCGATCCCGCGCCCGTTACCCCCGCGGGCGGCGCCCAAGGTGTTGGAGGAAACAGTGCGGGAGGCACCTCGGCTACTTCCAAGAACGCGAACGGCGGTACGAAAGCAACGAGCAAGTCCGACGGAGAGGGTGGAGCTGTCGATAGCGGCGGCACTGGCGATGGGGGAACGGGCGACGGCGGAACCGGGGACGGCGGAACTGGTGACGAGAGTGGCGGTTCGTCTCCAAAGGGTGGCGCTTCAGCAAAGGGCGGCAGTTCGTCGAAGGGCGGGACGTCATCGAAAGGCAGCACAACCCCGGAGGGCGGCGAGGGAGGTGCGACCGAAGGTGGCGAGGGAGGCACTGATGCGGGTGGGGCGCCCGCTACGGCGATCGAACCAACCAAGGTATCTGACACAGATTACCGGTTCGAGATGAAGGGATGTGACGTCGTGATGGATGTCAATCCGAAGATCGGTGGTCGCATCACGAAGCTTGCCCTAGGGGGCAAGGCGATTATTACGGCGCACACTGCCACGACCTATGACAAGAATGCCACGAACAATTCGGCGGGGTCGACTTACTGGACCAGTCCCCAGAAGGCGTGGCCCGATGGAAGCTGGCCGCCCATAGCTGAGATCGATGGGAACGCGTATTCGCCTGCTATCCAAGAGAAGACCCACTTAGTAATGACTGGCTCGGCAAATTCGACGCTCGGAGCAAGTGTGACGAAGGACTTCTCCGTCGACGATAGTAGCTGCTGGATTAATCTGCTCTTCACGCTCAAAGCAACGAAAGCCATGTCGGCCGGGCCGTGGCAGATTACCCGAGTTCCGCGCGGAGGTCTGGCCTTCTTTCCGGTGGGCGATAGTAGCAAATACAAGCCCGGGCCATTGCAGGAGTACACAGTCAATTCCTCATCTCAGGGCGTAGCTTGGTTTGATGATTCCAAGAAGGCCGCCACGAGTGCGAACGGCGAGAAGCTAATCGCAGATGGCGCCGACGGTTGGCTCGCCTACGCACTTGGCGGGAACCTGTTCGTCAAAAAATACGTCGATGTAAAGCCGGCGTCGTTTGCCGAGGCCGAGGGCGACATCGAGATCTACCCCGGAAGTGGATACACAGAATTGGAAGTTCAAGGCGCCTATACGTCTCTGGCAAAAGACGGAACACTGCCCTGGACAGTGCAGTGGAAGGTCGTCAAGATCCCAAGCGACGTCACCGTTGCCTCAGAATCCGAAACACTCCTCGCGTTCGTGAAGGATCTCGTCGCGAAATAGACGAAGAAGAGGGGCTCATACGACGCAGACCCGAGGGCGGCGCCACGCAACAAGGGCGACCGCACCTCGGCAGTATGATGACGCGAGATCGCCGTCACACCGACGAAGGCACTCGAGGCTGAGCTATCCGCGAGCCGGGCTAAGCGCGATGCTTTCCACCGCCGCGTCGATTACGTCCATGGGCACCACGGCACGGTTCAGAGCAGCGTCGGAGTTCCAGGGTGTTGTCGAATTGATGTTTACCCAGCGGCCACGCTGCATACCTTCAACCGTGGTCTTGTATACCGCGGCCTCGTCAGTGAGCGCACCGGTCCACAACACCGTGAGCTTCAGACGTTCAGCAAACACGGCTTGGTTATACGGGTGCAACGCTTCTTGCGGGGTTCCTAATTGCAGCTGGCAAAGCTGCGCGGCAAGGGCTTGGCCAATTGGATGCCCCAAAGCTTCTCGCGGGGGCATTTCGGGAGACACTGACCCTAGTGGCTTCTGCAGTTCACTCTCGAGGTATCGAGCATGAGACGCGGCGAGTTCCTGCAGATATGCGCGGCCGTCCACGACGGGATCCCACTGAATGACGCGACCAATGGCTGACCGACTCGCCGCAAGCGCCGCGATTGTACCGCCCAACCGAAGCCCGAACAGAACGTATTCAGTGGCCTTACTGCGTCGACGCAGTTCCTCTGCCGCCTCGCACGCATCATCCACCCATGCGTCCAGCGACGCCTCCGCTGACTCGCCGTAAGAATCACCACTCGCTGAATAGTCGAAACGGAGTGACGGCACGCCGCTTTGGGCCAGATTTCGGGCAAGAATGCGGTAAATGCGATGAGCCCGTAGCGCCTCTTCTCCGAAAGGGTTGCACAGCACCACGGCTGTGTGCGGCGTCGAAAATGTCCGGGGAGTGTTTAGTGAGCCGAATAGCTGAACTCGGCGCCCAAATTGCACAAGTTGCACGGAATTCAGACTATCCTCAGCGAAGCTGATGCGCAATACTGAGAGTTCTGATGCAGACCACCTCGAGCGTAGCCGCAGGCAACAAGACCACCGAAACACCGCTACAATTCGGCGTCGAAAGGCACTTGGTGGGCATCCTCACAGCACCTGCGGAGACGATAGATTCTCGAGAATTTGCGCTGATTATCCTGAATGCGGGGGTACTGCACCGCGTCGGCCCACACCGGCTGCATGTCAAGCTGGCCAGGAGAGCCGCTGAATTGGGGGTACCTGCTCTCAGGATGGACCTCTCCGGGATTGGTGATAGCCGGAGTCCCCGTACGGATTTGTCGTTCCGCGCGCTAGCGGTGAAAGACGTACAGGCAGCGATGGATTTGGTGAGTCAGCGCCTGGGGGTCAACCATTTCCTCCTTTTCGGCCTGTGCTCAGGAGCAGACAATTCTCTCGCCACCGCCCTCGCAGACGAGAGAGTCTTCTCCATCGCAATGGTGGATCCCATTTCCTACGTGTCCCCCCAAGCCAAACTTCGCAAGTTGAAGTCGCGGCTCGGTGAACTCGGTAGCGTGCGGGAAGTGACGCGCTGGGGGGTGGCTCGGGCCGCCAAGAGAATCGAGGAGGATGCAAACCGTACCCTGGGGCAAGCCGGCGAGGGTTCGAGCGAGAAGACCCAGCAAGGCCGCGAAGTGCCGGAAAAGTCCAGCTATGAAACGCAACTGCTTACCTTATGCAACCGAGGGGTACAGATTCTGACGCTCTTTTCTGGAGCGATGGACGACCGCTTCAACGGACCGAACCAACTGTTCGAAGTCTTCCCTACGCTCAAAGGGCGAGTCACCTGCGAGTACTTCCCTGGGGCGAACCACACGTTCGTCGAACTCTCAACCCAAGCAGATCTCCTTCACGCCGTCACTCGCTGGTTAACTAGCGTCCGAGCGACCTAGTCGGGCCCCTTCGGCGCAGCCATTTGATCGAGAACCAAACCGCCGCTGCGTCGGTTTGGTTCTCGAATGCGTCGAGGGTACACAGCTCATTCGGATCGTCGCACCAGATTCGAGAGCGCCCGCGCCACCAGTCTGGCAACCTTTTGAGTGTTGTTCGGACGCGCTTCGCTCGGCTTCACCAGAGCAGCACCAGGCGGCGTAGCAGTCGACTGAGAAGTGAGTGGCTGCTCGACATCGGCATAGTGAGAAGCCACCTGTTCCAGCGTTTCGAAAATGAACGCACGAGGCCCCACGCGTTTACCCGTGCGTGCTTCAAGCTGGGCCGCCGCTCGCATCACGAGCAACGAGTGACCTCCGAGATCGAGGAAATTGTCCCGTAAGCTCACGCGACTGACTCCGAGCAGGCTCATCCAGACGTCTGCCACGAGTCTCTGGGCGGGAGTGCGCGGTCCGTCGGGGCGACTGAGCTCGAAGTCCACTTCGCGCGCATGAAACTCGGGCAAGGCTTTGCGATCTATCTTGCCATTGGGAGTCGTTGGAAAACGATCCAAGACCACATGAGCCGAGGGCACCATGTAGTCAGGAAGACGTTCCCTAAGCGCATTCTTCGCTTCAGACCAATTGAAATTGGAGCCAGGGTGCAGACTAACGTAAGCGACTAGGTTCGACGCACCTGAGGCGTCGGTTTTTGCCACCACCACCGCTTGCCTGACGCCCGGAACTCCTGCAAGCGCCACCTCAATCTCGCCAAGCTCGATCCGGTAGCCGCGCACTTTCACCTGGAAGTCGGTGCGCCCTAGGTGAAGCAACTCGCCGTCATTGCGGTACCGGCCCAAATCTCCGGTCCTATACAACTTGGCGCCGGGACGGGAAGAAAACGGATCGGGGACGAACTTGTCATCATTCAGCGCTTGGCGGTTGTGGTAGCCGAGGGCAACTCCCTCACCGCCGATGTATATCTCGCCTACGGCGCCTATCGGGACAGGCTGTTGCTGCGCGTCCATGATGTAGATGGATGTGTTGGCAATTGGGCGACCTATCGTAATTCCGCCTCGCCCGAACTCCACGCGTCCACACGTGGACCACACCGTTGTCTCCGTTGGGCCGTACATGTTCCACAGCTCTTCAACACGACCAAGCAGCCCTTCGGCAAGCTCCACGGGCAATGCTTCGCCCCCACACAGCGCCTTGAAGCCCGCACCAGCGTGCCAATCCGTCTCCAAGAGCAGTCGCCAGGTAGCGGGCGTCGCTTGCATGCAAGTGGCCGCAGATTTGACGAGCAAAGCAGCCAAAGCGTTGCCGTCGATAGCTTGGTCACGTTCCGCGAGAATGATCTCGGCGCCAACCGTAAGCGGCAAGAGGAGCTCGAGCACCGCAATGTCGAAGGACAGCGTGGTAACGGCCACCAGTTTGTCGTGTGTGGATAAGCCCGGTCTCTCCGCCATGCTGCCGAGAAAGTTCACGACCGCACGGTGCGGCACTCTGACACCCTTGGGCTTACCAGTAGAACCGGATGTGTAGATGATGTAGGCCGTGTCTTCGGGATTGACGGACGGCCACGGCACCACCGCTTCGCCAACGATAGAGTAAGAATCGAGTGTCTTGCCCGACGTGAGTCCCAACTCTTGGAGCCCCTGATCGCCCAATACGAGGCTCGCCTGGGAGTCCTCCAACATGAACTGGATGCGCTCCGGTGGAAAGAGAGGATCGAGAGGCAGGTACGCCGCCCCGGCGCGCAGCACGCCCAGTAGAGCCGCGAGCATCTCAGGCGCTCGCTCGTAATAGAGTCCAACCACCTGCCCCCGACCGATCCCCCGCCGCAGCAGTTCCGCCGCTATCTGGTCGACACGCGACCAAAGTTGCTCATAAGACCAACCTAGGCTCGACTGACTGATGGCTCGCCGGGCCCCGAAGCGCGCTCG
>JBLNFG010000759.1:0-12652 GCA_050263495.1 Myxococcales bacterium
CGCCGGTGCGGTTGCTGCCGCCGGTGCGGTTGCTGCCGCCGGTGCGGTTGCTGCCGCCGGTGCGGTTGCTGCCGCCGGTAGCCGCCGACTATCCCAAAAAAGTGCTCAACTCGAGACTAGTCGGCATCGACTTGCCCACTATCGCTCGAGGACTGTGCCGCGCCGACGGGTTTCGAGTTGTTCCAAAGCCACTCGAGTGCCGCCCCCATGGTTTGCTCGGGCGTCGGTCCCATAGCACCGTGTGTGGCCTCAGGGATGAGCATGAACGTTACTGGAACCCCCGTGCCTTTGAGTGCGCGTTCACCGGCCACCATCAGATCTCTTCGGTCCAACTCGCCAACCATCAGCACCGCCGCCCGCAGGTGCCGGAGATCACCGAGCTTCAACGCAGTCGGGGCAGCCATCGAGATGAGCCGGGTGTACCGTTGTGGGAACTTGCGCGCCAGTGCTTCGGCGCGAGTAGCGCCCTGTGATATTCCCATAATGGCAATGCCGTCGATGGGATCTGGGTGACCCAGCGCGTGGAACGTCTCCACGATGCGATCGTCCAGTCGCTTCAGATCGCTTGACCACCTTGCCCAAGGGCCATCACAGCTTACGTCCCCTTGCGGCGCAATCAACGTGCCCTTCTTGGCAGCGGCGTACTGAAAGGCCTGAGCGTAGCCCAGCCCGTGACCGCACATGCCATGAAGAAACACCAGTCGACCGGAACCCCTGGGCGAACCCCGCAACACGAAAACTGGTGGTTGAGCGTTTGGATCGAGTACCTCCATGCGGATAGGACCGTCGTCTTGCCGCGCAGCCCCCGCCGTTGCAAGCGCGGAACGGTGCCCGGGTCGCGACAAGGCGTGTGGACGCTCCCGCCTGGTGTCACAGGAAAGTAGAAGAACGGCGATCAGAAGAAGCGCACGCATTACAAGAACTTCATGCAGGGGACGTACCGGAGCGGGGAACAGGGGTCTGTGCCCAATTCGCGGGCACATTCAGCACGCGGCGACAATGCGCAAGAGCTACGACTTGCCTCACAAGGCTCAAGTACTTCGACTGACCGGCTGCATCGGTGTGAGGCGGGGCGCCCAGGCAACAAGCGATCGAGCGTGATAGGGGGTTCGAGCCTCTCGGGTTATCTAGGCACGTGCATTGCTTGAATGGTTTCGTGACCAATGGTTTGTGCCGGTGCAATATGCCAATGACAACTAGGGCAAGTG
The DNA here is from genome assembly GCA_050263495.1 of Myxococcales bacterium. Classification (GTDB taxonomy): domain Bacteria; phylum Myxococcota_A; class Polyangia; order Polyangiales; family Polyangiaceae; genus FEN-1139. The sequence goes on from JBLNFG010000759.1 coordinate 1,209, forward strand.
TCTTAAACGTCACCTTGCCGCACCACAGGACGTGCGCGTCGCGTGTCAGCATGGCCGAACAGACCAATAGAAGAACCGCCATTGAGTGGAGTAACGCATGAGCAGCGAGATGTATCACGAGCCGTTGGAGTCACTGACGGAAGGAACACGAAACCTACACCGCGCGGTGATAACGTTGATCGAAGAACTGGAGGCAGTGGATTGGTACCAACAACGGGTGGAGGCCTGCACCGACGACGAGCTTCGGGCGGTGCTGGCACACAACCGCGACGAAGAGATCGAGCACGCGATGATGACGCTCGAATGGCTTCGACGAAACAACAGCGTGTTCGCTGAAAATATCGCGCTCTACATTGGCTCGACCGGCCCGATTACGCTGGTGGAAGCAGCGACTAAAGCTGGGGCCGCCGACTCGCGCGAACCGGGACAAGGCACCGACAATGGCGCGCTAAGCATTGGAAGCCTGAAAAGGAAAAAGTGATGGACCTCCTGAAAAGAGAAATTGCTCCAATCAACGACGACGCGTGGCAACAGATTGACGAAGAGGCTCGTCGGGTGCTCAGCCTGCACCTCTCAGGCAGGAAACTAGTCGATTTTTCGGGTCCACACGGCTGGGGCCTGGGCGCGGTGAACAGCGGTCGGCTGAGCAAGCTCGAGCAAGGGTCGGTGCCCCAGGTGTCGCATGCAATACGCGTGGTGCAGCCGTTAATCGAACTTCGAGTTCCAATTGCGCTCAACATCGCGGAACTCGACAACGCGACGCGCGGCGCGAAAGATCTCGACCTCGAAGCGGTAATCGCCGCTGCGGGCCACGTGGCACTGGCCGAAGACACAGCGATATATTTCGGCTTCGCTCCGGGAAAGATCACGGGAATGGTCGAGGCCAGTCCGCATACTCCCGTCCAAATCAATGCTAGCCAAGAGTGGCCCCGCGCGATCAGCGCGGCCCGCGAGGTATTGAGACTTGCGGGTGTCGGAGGGCCCTACGGACTCGCACTCGGCGGAGCGGCGTATGATGAACTCACGGCCGAGAGCGACGACGGCTATCCGCTGCGTAAACGCGTCGAGGAGAGCATCACGGATGGTTCCTTGGTGTGGGCGCCTGCCCTTGGAAGCGATGCCGTGCTAGTTTCATTGCGCGGTGGGGACTATGAACTCGTCGTGGGCCAGGATCTCTCAGTAGGCTATGAGTCACACGATCGCACCAGTGTGGAGCTCTACCTCACCGAGTCGTTCACGTTCCGGGTGTTGGAAAACAAGGCTGCGGTGGCGCTGCGGCGGACGCCTAGGCACTGAGGGTTAGCGCCCAATGTGGCGACGCAGCGCTGCGCGCCAGAACGACCTGCAGCTGATTCAGGGCCCGGTGCGGAGCGCGCCGGGCGTCGCCCTTCCCGATTGCGACAGTGGGGATACCACTCGGCGTCGCATGAAGGACGGCACAGTACTGGTACACAATCTGCAGCCAGAGAGACATGACGTTGCTCACCTCAGGAAATTTGTGGGCGCCGCGAGGCCTAATTGCGGCGCGCGTAGCGTTTCTGACACTCGTCTCTCTTGCACTCACCGACTGCCGCGGCTCGACGAGCTCTTCGGGTGCCAAGACCGCTCCCGGTCATGGCTACGGGGTTGATGCCGGCGACGAACCGGATACGGGCGACGCGCCTATCGGACCCATCGCGGAACTCGGGGCAGGATCGGGCCTCGGGGGAGCCGCAACGCGAGACCCTCTGCCCGGCAATCCAGCACTCCCTCCACCGAGTGGAGGATCCGGCAATGATGGCTGGAGCGGTTCAAGCGGCCATCCCGGCACAGGCAAGCAGCCAATTGGCAGTATCGCGATGCCATCCAATAGCCGTTAGAGTGATTTGTGCGCCAGTCACGGCGCAGCGAAAGCCCCTCGTAGTGAAGGAAGAGAGTTGCAAGTGCCCTTCACGACGCGACACCCATCACGACACCTGGGCTCGGCCCTTCGGGTCAGTTCTGTTCGTGGTTGCGAGGCCGTCCACCCTCGCGATCCATTCGAAGCTTCCGGTACAGCGTCTTGCGGTCGAGGCCGAGAATCTGAGCAGCTAAGCTCTTGTTGTCACCTGCTGCCTGCATCACGCGTCGAATGTAACGACGCTCTACTTCCTCGAGCGTGACGAGTTCCGAGGGATCTTGCCCCGCAACGATGACGTGGGAATCACGATGATTCCTTACCTTCTCGGGTAAGTCATCCACTGTAAGCGTATCGAATCGCGTCAAGGCGACGGCACGCTCGATAGCATTACGCAACTCGCGGACGTTGCCCGGCCAATGGTACCCCAGGAGCTTCTCTGCTGCCGCTGGGCTAATCCCTTTGACGTCCTTGCTCGCGTGAGCCGCGTAACGCTCGAGGAATACCTTGGCTAACTGCAGTACGTCACCTCCGCGCGACCTCAGCGGCGGTAACGCGATGTGAACGACGTTTAGCCGGTAGTATAGGTCTTCCCGAAAAGCGCCCTTCTCGACCAAAGCCTCGAGATCGCGATGAGTCGCTGCAATGATCCGTGCATCGAACTTGATCTCCTGGGCGCCGCCCACGGGACGGACCACCCGGTCCTCCAGAGCACGCAACAGTTTCGGCTGCAATGAGATTGGCATGTCCCCAATTTCGTCCAGCATCAACGTGCCGCCATTTGCCTGCACCAGAAGGCCAACGCGAGCCGACTTGGCGTCCGTGAACGCGCCTCGAACATGGCCGAACAGCTCACTCTCGAGCAAAGCTTCGGGAACAGCGGCACAATTGAGCGCAACGAACGGTCCCGCTGCGCGACGACTCCGCTGATGAACGGCGCGTGCAACGACCTCTTTTCCGGTCCCGCTTTCGCCAGTCAGCACCAGCGTCGCTTCTGATTCGGCGAGGCGGGAGAGCATTTCGCGCACCTCGTGCATGGCTGGGCTGGACCCAATTACCTCACCGAAATGCTGCAGCTCTGAGACCGCGTCGCGCAGCTTGCGAACCTCGTCACGGAGTCGTCGGTGGCGCACCGCGCGTTCGATCGCCAATGCTACGACCTCTAGATCGAATGGCTTGGTGATGAAGTCGTAAGCGCCAGAACGAATAGCTCCCACGGCGGCGTCGAAGCTGCCGTACGCCGTCAAAACGATCACCGGCACATCTGGTCTGCTCTCGACTAGGCGCTTGCAAAGGTCTAGCCCGCTCATTACCGGGAGACTCAGGTCCGTAACGACCGTGTCGAACTCTTCGCGAGAAAACACCTGCAGCGCATTCGTGACATCAGTCGTGAATTCGCAATCGAACCCCTTGTCGCGAAGGCCTTCCACAAGCAGTTCGCCTAACGAAGGATCGTCATCGACGAGCAGGACGCGTCCGACCATGGTGAGCGGCTAATGTATCCTACAGCCCACACCTCCTCCACGAGAAATGCGGTCGGCTCGTGCCCTGGACTAGCCGAACGGCTTGAAAGCCGATGGCATATCTGGCCCGGGTTGGGGCACGCAAGGCATTGGATACGCATGATTTCCCTTTCAAAAAGACGTACCAGTTTTCCTTGCCGGAGTTGGTACCTCGAGGGGCAGAGAACGAAGGGTGCTGCTCGGCCCGGATCGGGACAGCTGGGGCATTTTGGAACAAGGTGCGCTTAGGCCGTTTGGGGCGACATGGGACCGTCAGGCCCCAATTCCCTGCGCTCACTTGCGCATGTCAGTCATCCCAGTTCCGTGCAGGGGGCTGGCACACTCCATGCTGACGGGGCGGCGGTAACTGGCGCTGAGCGCCGGCCCAGAAGGGAAAGAACGATTGCGACATGGCAGCGACTGCCGACGCAACTTGGGCTCGTTACGTGGACACGGTGAACCAGTTCCCGAAGCTGACACGGGAGCAGGAACTCACGTTATGGCTTGAGTGGGTGCGGACTGGCGACATCCGGGTTCGCGATCGCTTGATCCAGTCCAACTTGCGCTACGTCGTGGCAATCGCCTACAAATACCGGAGCTACCGCCTACCACTGATTGAGCTGGCCGCAGAAGGCAACGTAGCGATCCTGCATGCCATGCGCAAATTCGATTCCAAGCGCGGCACGCGTTTCGTCACCTACGCTGCGCATTGGATTCGCGCCTACATGCTGAACTACATCATTCGCTCGTGGAGTATGGTGGGCGCCGGCTCTGGACCGTTTCACTCACGACGCTTCTTCAAGTTACGTCGCGAACAGGTTCGGGTCTACGCTCTCGTCGGTGAAGGGGAACATGCCGATGCGCTCTTGGCAGAGCGGGTTGGGCTATCGCCGGATTGCATCGCGGATTTCAAGCAGCGCATCAATGCGCACGATGAATCGCTGGATCGCAGCGTGTTCGAGGATGGCCCCACGCCGGTGGTGGAAACACTGGCCTCACCGCTTAGCAACCAGGAACAAGATTACCAAACCCTCGAAGCAGAGAGCCGCGCCGCCGACTTGGTAAACAGCGCGCTGTCATCGCTCGACCAACGGGAACGCCTGATAGCTGAGGCTTGCTGGATGCGCGACGAGGAAGAACAACTATCGCTGGCGCAGGTCGGCCGCAACCTAGGCGTGTCTCGTGAACGGATCCGCCAGCTCGAGGTGCGAGCAAAGCGCAAACTGCGACAACGCATCCTGGAAATCACGGAGAACGAGAAGCAACTTGCGTCGGTAGCCGATTCGGCGGCATAAGTTGAAACTGCCAACCTCCCACTCCGAAAAGGACAGATACGGCTTTGAGCGACCGCGATCTTGTTGAGCCCACAGGTGAGTACCGCGCGCATAGTACGGATCAAATCGACACATCGCAGTTGTTGCGACGCGTCTCCCACGAGCTGTTAACTCCACTGACAACTGTGCGGCTGGCACTGCAGCTCGGTTTAGGCCGAATTCAGCGTGGCGATCGCCTCGAGCCCGCCTCCCTGCAACGAGCGCTTTCCCAGGTCGACGAAATAGTGCGACTGATTTCGCAGCTCCGAGAAGCCGCACACCTAATGAGCGACGAACCGGCGCCGACGGGGCAAGTCATCGAACTCGGAGAGATGCTCCGACGCCAGGTGGATCAGTTCGTGGCCTCCCGCCCCAAGCACTCCTGGCAATTACTGCGCTCGGACAAGCCCGTGCAGGTGCGAGCCGATCGAGGCAGTCTGGAGCAGGTCCTGGTGCAGCTTCTCGACAATGCGTGCAAGTTCAGCTCCGCCGGTTCTGAGGTACTAGTCACGCTCAGCAGTTCAGACGGCCAAGCGTCGATTTCGATCGCTGACCAGGGTATCGGTATCCCAGCCAACATCCAGCGGCGTGTCTTCGAATTGTTCTTTCGTGCACCTAACGCCGTCGAATCGAGCGCGCGTGGACTTGGGATTGGGCTTTTCATCGCGAGGGAACTCCTCAGCAAGTGCGCGGGACGCCTTTGGGTGGAGAGCAAGGTTGGGGGCGGAAGCACATTCCACGTTGTCCTACCGGTTTACTCCCCTCCTGACGAAGGCAGCTGAGCACCCCACGGCGTGCATGAACTGCTGAACGCAGCCGGTTTTCGCATTCCATTTCTGCGAATGCCGCTCTAGAGTTAGGCATGGCCGTATCGAATCATCGCCGAGCCACGTTTCTAACCAAAACGGAGCCGGGGACGTATTCTTTCGATGATTTGGAGCGCGAGGGCAAGACCCCATGGAACGGCGTACGCAACCCTGAAGCGCGCAAGAATCTGCGGGCGATGCGCAAAGGCGACCAGGTGTTGATCTATCATTCGGGCAAAGCTCCAGCCATCGTCGGGCTAGCCGAGGTGGTGAAGGAAGCTTATCCCGAGCCAGGTGCCGAAGAATGGAGCGTCGTCGAAGTCAAACCAGTGCGACGGTTCAAACGCCCTGTGACGCTGAGTGAACTTCGCGAATTGCCCGAACTGAGCGATTGGGCGCTGCTTCGTCGTTCGCGACTCAGCGTGGTGCCGGTATCGCCGGCTCAGCTCGAGTGCGTGTTGAAGCTGGAGAAGTCAGGGTAATGGGTTATTCGTCAACCGACGCGTATTCGTCAACCGACGCGTGTCGTCGATCTGGACGTTGGTGCCGAGCATTTCGTCTCCTTGGAGTGATGCAAGGCTGTGCGTCGTAAGCCCTACGAATTTGAAGAACGATCGTCGGGGCCAACTCGAAGTACACTGAGAGTGAAAGCAATATCTGCGTCGGAGGAGGCCGCTCGTTCCGCACGGATGTGCGCTTGGTGACGGAATCGGCACAAAACAAGCCGCAACGCAATCAAACGCGAGAGCGGGGCGAACTACCCTCAATTTGTATGGTGTGGACGGCCCAGCCTGGGATAGCGTGTACCTCCACTCCAACTATCTCTTGAGGGGAATATGCGCGTAGCAGTGTTTTCATGGGAATCTCTCCATTCGATCGCTCACGGCGGGCTCGGCGTGCACGCGACGGAATTGGCAGCGGGGCTCGAGCGTCGAGGAAACGAGGTGCATGTCTTTACTCGGCGCGGCGCCGGACAGGGAACCTATGATCGAATCGATGGCGTTCATTATCACCGCGTCGACCACGGGGTCAGCAACAACTTCGTCGAGATGATGGACTGGATGTGCAAGGCCTTGGTGCACCGATTCAGCGAAGTAACCTCGCTCGTTGGGAAGTTCGATCTGGTCCACGCCCATGATTGGATGACGGGGAATTGTATTCCCTACGTTTGGTCGGGCTTTGGGACCCCTAGCGTTCTAACGATGCACTCCACCGAGTATGGCCGAGACGGCAATCAGCTATTTGATGGGTTCGCTCAGTGGGTGCGCGATACAGAGGCGGCCGCTTGCTACAGCGCAAAGACGATCATCGCCGTCAGCGGGTTCTTGGCTAGCGAACTGCAGCGTTTCTACGCCGTACCAGCCCAAAAAATCCACGTCGTTCCAAATGGGGTTTCTTATCACCACTTCGACGGTTTCATCGATCCGGGCGCCATCAAGCAGCGGTTCGGGATCGCCCCGCTCGACGCAACGGTATTCACGGCAGGTCGCGTGAGTTTGCAGAAGGGCTTCGACATGCTCGTCGAGGCCGTACCCATGGTACTTGGCTACTTCCCAGCCACGAAATTCATCATCTCCGGGAGCGGAGCTGAGATGGATGGTTTGGTGCGGCGCGCAAACGAGCTTGGCGTTGCAGACGCGATTCGATTCTGCGGCGCGCTATCACGGCAAGACTATTTGGACGTGATTCGTGCGGTTGATATCGTCGCGGTGCCTAGTCGAAACGAGCCGTTCGGGATCGGAGCGTTGGAGGGTTGGGCGGCGGGCAAGCCCGTGGTCGCCACTAATGCTGGGGGCCCAAGCGAATTCGTCTGGCACGACGTGAATGGGTTCCTCGTTGACGCTAGTCCAGGGGGTCTCGCGCATGGGCTGGGCTCCTTGCTTGCAGACCACGATCATTGCCGGGCTCTCGGGCGCAATGGCCGTGCGGCCGTGGAGCAGAAGTACAACTGGGACGTGGTTGCGGAGTACACGGAGGGCGTGTACGGCGCGGCATTGAACGGTTAGCTGTATTCCCCGAATGTGAATCCTGAGCGCGCCCGATCTCTCCACGCCAGCGTTGCTGTTTGAAGAGATGGGGCGCGCGACAGTTTGCGTCTCCATCACAGTGCGACGGCTTCTCCCGCTTCACCTCGGGTGGCCTTGACCTGACGTGCTCAGACGGAGTGTGTGGCCGGCTCTGCTGCGCCGATCTGGCCGCGTGCTAAAGCACGTAGTCCGATGTCCGGTCCTTCGACTGATCCCTGTCCAACGCGGCGTTCCCCGATCCGGTTCCCGCCGGAACTGCCGATCTCGGCGCGTGTTCCGGACCTCGTCAGCGCCCTCGAGCGTAGCCAAGTCGTCATCGTGGTCGGAGCCACCGGCTCAGGCAAGACCACGCAGCTACCGAAGGTGGCGCTCGAGATGGGTCGCGGCGGCAAACGCCAGATCGGCGTGACTCAGCCGCGCCGAATCGCTGCTACTAGCGTCGCAGCGCGCGTCGCCCGTGAACTCGAGTGCGAGTTGGGCAATGAGGTGGGCTACCAAATCCGCTTCGAAGATCGAAGCGGGCCCAACACGTGGGTCAAGTTCATGACCGACGGAGTCCTGCTCGCCGAGATCCAAAGCGACCGCCTGCTCCATCGCTACGACACGCTCATCATCGACGAGGCCCATGAGCGCAGCTTGAACATCGATTTCTTGCTGGGATGGCTCAAACTCATTCTGCCGAAGCGCCGCGACCTCAAGGTGATCGTTAGCTCGGCGACCATTGCCACCGAGCATTTCTCGGAGTTTTTCGACAACGCTCCGGTAGTCCAGGTCGAAGGGCGAACGTACCCAGTTGAGGTACTCTACGAGCCTCCGGCGCTCGAACTCGAGCTGTCGGATGCCGTCGCTGATGCTGTCGCCAACATCACGTCGCTCGATCCGCATGGGGATGTCCTGGTGTTCCTCCCGGGAGAACGGGAAATACGCGAGGCAGAGCAAGCGCTCCTGTCCAAGAACCTTCGTCACACGGAGGTATTGCCTCTGTATGCGCGGCTCTCGGGCGCTGACCAGGCCAAGGTCTTCGCTCCTTGCCAGAAGCGGCGCTTGATCTTGGCCACGAACGTTGCGGAAACGTCGCTTACCATTCCTGGCATCGTGTACGTCGTCGATACTGGGGTGGCGCGGCTCTCTCGCTACGATCCGAAGACTGGAACGACACGCCTTCAGATTGAGGGGATCTCGCAAGCTAGTGCCGATCAGCGTAAGGGTCGCTGTGGGCGCGTACGCGAGGGGATCTGCGTGCGCCTCTACGACGAAGAGAGCTTCAAGGCACGCCCCGCGTACACCGATCCCGAGATGAAGCGAACCGGTCTGGCTGGCGTCATCTTGCGGATGAAGTCGCTTGGGCTTGGTGACGTGGAGCACTTCCCCTTCCTCGATCCACCGCATACCCGATCGATCAGTGAAGGATATCGCGTCCTCGAAGAACTGGGCGCGTTGGGAGAGGATCGCGAGCTCACCCCGCTCGGACGACGGTTGGCACAATTCCCGGTTGACCCGCGCGTGGCACGCATGGTCCTCGCCGGTGCGGAATTCGACTGCTTACCTGAGGTGTTGGTAGTCGCGTCTGGCTTGAACGTTCAAGATCCGCGTGAGCGCCCACGCGGAAAGGAGTCCAAAGCCGATCAACTGCACCAGCGCTTCCGCGACGAGAGCTCCGACTTCCTAGGGCTGCTGCGTCTCTGGACGTTCTTGCGGGAGGAAGAACAAAAAAGCCACTCGCAACTGCGCCGGGCCTGCAAGGAAGGCTTCCTTTCCTACCTGCGGGTGCGGGAGTGGAGCGAACTGCATCGGCAACTCGAAGACCTAGTGCGCGAGTTGAAGGTGGGCACACTTGCGCCGCGTCAGGGTCGCAAGGCCGCGCCGGTGAAGTGCAAGTCGAGCGATGCACTGCACATGGCCCTTTTGTCCGGATTGCTTTCGCGCATCGGACAATGGAATGCTGAGCAGCGAACGTACTTGGGCGCGCGACAGACTCGGTTTGCGATCCATCCTTCCTCAGGCTTGGCAAAGAAGCCGCCCGCGTGGTTGATGGTGTTCGAGTTGGTGCAGACCAGCCAGCTCTTTGCGCGAATGGTGGCCAAAATCGATCCGCTCTGGCTCGAGCAAGTGGGTGGCCACCTCATGAAGCGGAGCTATTCTGATCCGCATTGGTCGGAGAAGTCCGCTCGCGCCTCGATTAAGGAGCACGCAACGCTATTTGGCCTGCCGGTGCTCAAAGATCGTAGCGTCGATTACTCTGCCGTGGCGCCAGCGAGAGCTCGCATGATGTTCATCGAGCATGCGCTCGTGCGCGGTGAGTACGAGAGCCGTGGCACTTTCCAGCAGAAGAATCGGGAATTGCAGGAATCTGTCGCTACCCTACGCAACAAGGCGCGTAAGAGCGACATGTTGGCTGATGACGAGCAGATTCACGCCTTCTTCGATCAACGCATTCCCGACACGGTCGTGAACGGCAAGACCTTCGAGACGTGGCGAGAGGCTGCAGAGCGAGCGAACCCGAACTTGCTCCGGTTGTCGATCGCGGACGTCATGCCGCAGCGAGAACGACTGCGGCCCGAAGACTACCCAGATCACATCACCCTGCACGGTGTGAAGCTCGCGGCGACGTACCAATTCGACCCCACGGCAGACGACGACGGGGTGACCTTGACCGTACCGCTCGCCTTCTTGCCACAACTCAGCCACGGGGAACTCGACTGGACGATTCCGGCTTGGCACGAGCAGAAGCTCCTTGCCTTGCTCGAGGAACTGCCACGCGCGCAGCGACGTGAATTGAGCTCGCTCCCGGAACTCGCGGAGGAGCTTGCCCGAAAGCTCCAGCCATTTTCTGGACCGTTACTGCCGGCCCTGGCGCAGGCGCTGTTCGAGGTCCGCGGAGTCCGGATCGCCTCCAGTGCGTTTCGTCCAGAGGCGATTCCTGCTTATCTTCGCTTCAATTGCAGGGTCTTGGCAGAGGGCGGCAAGGTGCTGGCCGAGAGCCGCGACGTCGCCCTGTTACTCGACAAATACGCCGCGAGTGCCCGAGAACTACTGAGTCGAACTGCACAGCCGCCGGAGCAACCGAGCCCACGTGCCACAAGCTGGGTATTCGGTGAGCTCCCCGCTTTCGTCAATCGCCGCGTGCAAGGTACTCAACTTCGCTGTTACCCCGCGCTCGCGGATCGTCAGACTGCCGTCGAACTCGTGTTGCTCGAGACGCAGGAAGCCGCGGCTCGGGAGCATCGCGACGGGGTGCGGCGCTTGCTCAGCCTGAATGCGCGTACGCAACTGACCGTCCTTGGCAAGCGTGCACCGGGGCCGTTCAAGCGACGTCTCGGTGTCCTCGTCACCCGAGCTGAAGCCGACGCGTTTCGAGACCTGTTGCTGTCACGAGTCGTCGATATTGCTTTCGGGCTCGATGACCTTGCGGCAATGCCTCGTTCCAAGGTTGCGTTCGACCGCCTCATCGCCAACGGTACGCCGCGACTGGCGACCGTGTTCGATTCGTTTCTGCGGACTATCAACGCGATTGCGGCCGAACATGACAAGCTACTACGAGCAGTGGACAGTGCCTCTAAGCACCCAAGCGGAGCCGCAACGACGCTCGACATCCGGGACCAATTGGACCGACTCTTCCCGAACGATCTGCTAGCACGGATCGAGCTTCGACAACTCGAGCATTATCCGCGTTACCTGCGCGCGGCTCAGGTTCGGCTCGCGCGCGCGGTAGTGGATCCTCGCAAGGACGCGGCAAAGGCAGCTCCTTTTGCGCCGCTCTGGAAGGAGTTCACGGCAAAAGCTTCTGCACGCGCTGACGACGCTAGAATGGTACGACTTCGTGGTACCTTCGAAGAGCTCCGCGTCGCGCTCTTTGCCCCCGAGCTGAAGACAGCCGAGCCCGTTACATTGTCGAGTTTGGCACGCGAACTTGCAGCGCT
>JBLNFG010000760.1:0-13269 GCA_050263495.1 Myxococcales bacterium
TGGCAAGCAACTCTTTGGCATCCTCAATCGGGTTCCCTTTCGAGAGCTGATACGCCTTCGCAAGAAGTTCTCCATCCTCGCTGACCAGCACTGCCTTCGAAGAAGTCGAGCCACCGTCTAGTCCAACCACGGCACGTACAACTTGCCCGGCATCGAAGCGGGCTGGCTCGAACCGGGGGAGCGCATAGGCGCGGGCAAATTCTGCAGCCTCATCTGCACTCGACGCGAGGGGGGGGCCGGCATGGTCGCCCAGGTTTGCCCGCCTACCGTGTTGAATGAACGAACGCAGACCCTCGATGCCTGCGAACTTACCTTCACTGGCGCTCACCCCCAGCCCAAATAGCGCCGCGCCCAACGCGGCATAGAGCTCACTCTTTTCGGGCACAAAGATCAGATCGTCGGGATTCAGTTCGCGATCCGGCGTATATCCGCGCTCCTTCCAGGTTTCTGGGATGCGCTGACGCCAACAGTCTTGAAGAAATGGCAAGTAGCAGTTGGGACCTCCAAGCAGCAGCACCCGCGCCTTGAGCGTGCTTCCACGTGTCAGTACGCTGAGATTTTGCAGAACGATCGCATCTGCCAACGAACACAGCACCTGGTCGGCGGGGATTCCGGCCTTGACCAGATTGACGATGTCCGTTTCGGCGAAAACGCCGCATTTCGCGGCGACGTGGTGCAAGCGCGTTGGGTCGAAGCGCAAGGACCCAGCAAATTCCGGATCCACGCCAACCTTGAGTAAGCACTTGTCAATTGTGGCGCCCGTCCCGGATGCGCACTTGTCGTTCATCGATGCTTGCGCCGTGCGTTGGCCAGTCGAGGGATCGCGCTTGAAGAAGATGATTTTGGCATCTTGTCCGCCCAATTCGATCACGCTCTGCACGTCAGGATGACGATCCTCGACGGCAAGCGTCACCGCGTTCACTTCCTGCACGAACTTTCCACCGGTGGGTGCTTCGAGCGGCCCGCTTCCAGATCCAGTCAAGAACAGCCGGTAGCGCCCAACCTCTACGTCGGGGAAGCTTGAAAGAATCCCCTCGAGCAACTCAAGAACCTTCTCTGGCTGCTTCGTGTGATGTCGCTGGTATGCGCTCCACAGCACCCGCCGGGTTGAGGGCTCCAGGACGACGGCCTTGACCGTGGTTGAGCCCACATCCATCCCAATGACAATACCGTCATACTTCTGGTTAACTGTCGCATCCATTTAGGAGACCTCATCCAGTTCTTTTACTGACGCTGATGTCACTGTCCACCTCGAGAGGCCGCCTGACAAGCAAATTCTGCGCAAAATCGCGCACCGGCTGAGGCCCCGTCGTGGCTCCCGAGGAGCTGGGATTGGCGCTGCTGGTCGTCCGTAACTGCGCAATTTTCGGGCACTTGGGCAGCCTGAAGATCCACGCCTGGGTCCCATCTTGCCTGGTCTGGGGCTTCCCCACTCGACCTGCACGCCCCCGCTGCACCTTCGAGCAAAGGTGCTAGCGTGCGACCGTCGCGCGTTGTGTGCGGCGAGGTTCCCCCCACTCCTTCTGTCTTCGCGGGGAACGTGAGTCTACCGCGGAGCACTTTGGCAACGAGCATCAGCGATGAGTCGATACCTATTTACGTCTGAATCCGTTAGTGAAGGCCATCCCGACAAGATGTGTGATCAGATCTCCGACGCGGTGCTCGATGCCGCACTGTCGGAAGATCCGCGCAGCCGCGTCGCTTGCGAAACGCTGTGCAAGACTGGTTTCGTGGTGATCGCTGGTGAGATTACCACGAAAGCCAAGAGCCTCGATTTCGGCAAGGTTGCGCGTGGTGTGATCAAGGATATCGGTTACACGGATTCCGCGATGGGGTTCGATGCCGATACCTGCGGAATCTTGATTGCCGTCGAGCCGCAGTCCCCGGACATTTCCCAGGGCGTTACGGAGGGCGAGGGCCTATTCAAAGAGCAAGGCGCTGGCGATCAGGGTCTGATGTTCGGCTACGCATGCGATGAGACCCCTGAGCTCATGCCAGCTCCGATCATGTACGCGCACGAGCTGGTCGAGACCTTGGCCAAGCTTCGCAAGCAGAAGAAGCTGAACTTCCTGCGTCCCGACAGCAAGAGTCAGGTCACTATCGAGTACGAAGACGATGCACCGAAGCGCATTGACGCGGTGGTGGTATCGACTCAGCACAGCCCTGACGTAAAGCACAAGGATCTGAAGGACGCGGTGATTGAGCTCTGTATCAAGAAGGTGCTCCCCGCGAATCTGCTCGACGCGAAGACCAAGTTTTACGTGAATCCCACGGGGCGCTTCGTAATCGGCGGTCCCTACGGCGATGCGGGGCTCACCGGTCGCAAGATCATCGTCGACACCTATGGTGGCATGGGTCGCCACGGCGGCGGTGCTTTCAGCGGCAAGGATCCGTCAAAGGTCGATCGCTCCGCTTGCTACTACGCACGGTACGTCGCCAAGAACATCGTAGCCGCGGGTCTCGCCCGCCGTGTCGAGGTTCAGGTCGCGTACGCCATCGGCGTTGCGCAGCCGGTGGGCATCTACATCAATACCTTTGGGACGGGGGTAATCGACGAGTCGAAGATTTCCGAGTACGTAACGAAGAACTTCGACTTCCGACCCAAAGCACTCATCGACGAGCTCAACCTGCTCCGTCCAATCTATCGAGCCACAGCATCCTACGGCCACTTTGGCCGCGCCGACTTCCCGTGGGAGCAGACGGAGCGAGCGGACGAGATCGCGCAGGCATTGCTCGGCAAACCGGCACGTTTCGCCACCAAGCCGAGCAAAGCATCCAAGGCCAAGTCAGCGGCACCGAAGGGGGGCAAGGCGAACGCTAAAGACGAGCCGGCTCCTAAGGCAACCAACGTCAAGAAGCAGGCGAAGGCATCGGCGAAGGGCAAGCCCAGCAAGCGGGGTTAACCCGTTCCTCAGAAACACGCGACGGCAGGGTTGGAGCGCGCTGATCACCAATGGGGTCAGCGCGCTTCACTGTCCATCACACCCCGAGCAGATCCGCTCGAGATTGAGTACGCCGGTCGGTAGGCGGGGGATGCAGCTTGCACCGTAGGGCAAGTGCGCACGCTGCCGAGAGGAGCATCTGCAGACGCTTCGGTGTGAGGCTTCGGTTGATGAGTAATCAGTGGGCGATTCAGGTCAAAGGGCCCCTAGCCAACCTGCGGATTGGCGTACGTAAGGGCCCCACCATTCCGCGATTCTATATCGCCGCTTCGCCGCGTTCGCCGGTGCGGATCCGGATCGCGTCGTCGATGGGCGTCACAAAGATCTTACCGTCGCCGATTCGCCCCGTCTTGGCGCTCTTCTCTACTGCGTCAATGACCTGAGGCACCATGTCATCGGCAACAACAATCTCGATCTTAACTTTCGGCACAAAGTCGACGACGTAAGCCGAGCCGCGGTAGACCTCCTTCTTGCCACCAGTACGACCGAATCCCTTGACTTCAGTGACGGTCATGCCCTGAATGCCAACCTCGGAGAGGGCGTCTTTTACCTCGTCGAGCTTGAACGGTTTGATGATCGCTTCGACCTTCTTCATGATGGGTCTCCCAATGCGCTTTTTGATTCGAATCTCGATTAGCTCGAGATCCTTCCGGCGGGTCAGAAGCGCCGGGCTCGGCCAGGTGTGACCGATACTTGTGCGGTAACCGGATCGAGGTTTCCGGAATGTTTCGCGGTCGATTCGATTGTTAGGACCTGTGATACTCGATGGCGTGTGGCCTATTGCTGCCACAGGCGGAAGTGCCGAGGTCCTGTGCCGAAATGAGCGGCCGCTAAGCCTGAGCCCAGCCGCATCGAGCATCCCCGCCATGGCAACGCCAATCGAGCTTCAAGTCCCTACACCGGTACGCTGCCTCGAGTCGAACGAGCGGAGTGAGCTGTGGCTGAAGGACGACGCAAGAGTGTGCGCAACCTATGGCGGGAACAAGCCGCGCAAGCTCCGATACCTGCTTGAGGCCGCGCAAGCTCGTGGAGCGCGGCGGCTGGTCACCGCGGGCGCGATTGGTTCTCATCATGTTCTCGCGACGGGGTTGCTCGGCAACTCGATCGGGTTACCCACGACTGCCATCGTGCTTCCGCGCCCTTACTCCCAACACGCCGAACAAACCACAATACAAGCCTTGGAGGCCGGCGTAGATCTCGTCGCCCTCGGCGGCGCATTGGATCTCGCAAATCTCTCAAAGCGACTATGGCGCCCCGGCGACTACTGGATTCCTCCCGGTGGCTCGAGCGGGCTGGGCACTCTCGGCTACCTGGATGCGGCAACGGAACTGAAGCAACAGATTGATGCACGCCTGCTTCCGAAACCGGACGTCATCGTGGTGGCCCTCGGTTCAGGAGGCACCGCCGCGGGGCTGCTGGCGGGGCTTGTGAGCCAGGCCCTCAACATCCATTTGGTGGCAGTGTCAGTGCTTCACCTACCTTTCGCGCGGCAGGTTGTTCTGTCCTTGGCGAAGTCGGCCATGCGGCGGCACGGCAACCAGATTGAAGCTGGCTCCTTCGAAAACCTAACGATCGACGCTAGCTGGCTCGGGAAAGGCTATGGCCACGAAACTGCGGCCGGAGAGCAGGCCATTAGGCATGCTTCTTCCTTAGGCCTCCCGCTCGAAGCAACGTACACTGGCAAAGCCTTTGCCTGCGCGCTTGCCTTATTGAGAGGGTCGGAAGACCGCGGTAACGTCGCAGCTCGGACGGCGTACCGCCACCGAGACTCATCGCCTCTGCCTAACCTGTCCGTGGGTCGAAGGATTCTGTTTTGGTCTACGTTTTCTGGCGTTTCTCTTGCCACACCCGTCGGTCGCACGATTACCTTACCCCCCGCACTGAGACGCCTGTTCCATTCGCCCTAATTGGGCTTTCTCACCTCGCATGACTGCTGACGAAACGTCAAAGATCGCGCTGGGCTCGGTCCTCGTCGACAAGTATCGCATCACCCGCGAAATTGGACGCGGTGGGATGGCTGCCGTGTATGAGGCGGAGAACGTCGACATCGGCAAACGCGTCGCCGTAAAGGTGTTGTCCGCCGAACTCGTTACCTCGCGTGTCGTTCGTGAGCGATTTCTGCGCGAAGCACGCGCCGCAGCGGCTGTTCGAAGCCCCTATATCTGCGACGTGTACGACGTAGACGAGTTCGACAATCGCCCATTCTTGGTCATGGAGCTACTCGAGGGAGAGAGTCTCTATGACCGCATGACTCGGGTGCGCCGACTCGACATCCCGACCACGCTCAAGATCGTAACGCAGACGGCCAAAGGCCTTGCCAAAGCGCACGCAGCAGGCGTTGTCCACCGCGACTTGAAGCCAGAGAACTTGTTCCTGACCCGGAGCGAGGAAGGTGAACTCATCACCAAATTGCTCGACTTCGGTTTGGCCAAGTTCTACTCGCCAACTGACGCCAGCGATCAGGTGCGACTGACCCGCGAAGGGGCGTTGTTTGGCACTCCCGCATACATGAGCCCAGAGCAGGCCAAGGGTCGCGGTGAAGTGGACCACCGGAGCGATCTCTGGGCACTGGCTTGCATTGTTTACGAGTGCCTCACGGGGCACACGGTGTGGAACGTCGAGCAGGGTGTCGCGATGATTCTTGCGCAGGTCGCAACTGCACCGCTCCCAATCCCGTCGAAACTTCGGCCCGATCTGCCTCCCGCCTTCGATCAGTGGTTTGTGCACGCGCTGCAACGTGCCCCGGAGAATCGATTCCAAACCGCAGCACAGTTCACGATCGCGTTGACGGACGCGCTCGCGCCCGAAGACTCAGGACACGTGAAGACGCCGTCGTTGCTCGTCGATGTGGACGAGGTGTTGCAGCGCGCTGCAACCGAGGGGCCGTCGACAACGGACGTCCACACTTCGATTCCGTCAGACTTTCGTCCCGGTACCAAACCTTCGCCAGTTCCCGGAGTATCGCCGCCACCCTCGAGCGGGCGACGGCCGGCTCCAGTCGCCGCACCAGCGACGTCGTCACCGACCGCTTCGGGACTGGGAAAGCGTCGAATTCTTGCCGCTGGAGCGGTGGTGTTGCTGGCTGCCATCATTGGCGGGAGCCTCTACGCGTACCGTTCACACTTGCCGCTACCGTTCGTTGGCGACGCGAGACCAAGCGATTCGCCCGACACTCAGTCGGGGACGCCGGCCGAGAGCGGCGGTTACTCTGATACCATCGTCAAGGCCCAAGCCGCATTGCTGGCGGGAAACAACGATGAAGCCGTTCGTCTGCTCGATGATGCGATCAAGAACGGCGGGGAAGGCATTGCCACCAACCTACGCACGCACATTCGGTCGGCAATGGAGACGCCCAATGCCCCATGCCACCTACGTGCCATCGGAAGGCCGCGTCCGTTTGGTCGATCGATCGAACCCACTCGCCCCACGATTCTGGGCGCGCGGTCCGCGGCGATGGTGGTCTGGGCCGACGCACACGAAAATAGGGCGCGGCGACACCTTTACTCCGTTCTGCTCGACGGCGCGATGCGACGAATATCCGACGCTCAGCCAGTCAGCCCCGAAATGCAGAACGCGCGGTATCCACAGTTGATGCAGGTAGAGACCCAGCGAGCCGTGCTGTCCTGGGATGCGTCGCTCAAAGACGGAGGAATCTTCGCCCGCTATTTGGACGAATTGGGCCGTATTCAGAGCGATCTCAAACCCCTCGCTCGGGTAACGAAAGCCGAGTATGACCCGGCTTACACAGTCGACCAAGACAACTCGATTTGGGTTAGCTGGGATGACGACTCCTCGGATGGCAGCCAGCATTTGATGCTTCGGCACTTCGACGCCCGATTCAATCCGCTCGGGCAAGCCGTGGTTCTCGCGACGCTCCGCCCACAAGAGCGTGGGCCTAAGCTGAGTATCTTGCGCCCGGCTATCGCTGCAAGCCACGGCAAGCTGCGCGTCCTTTTCACCGTCCAGCAAGGCACCGCGCGTCGGGTTCACTCGCTGCTAATCGGCACGGATTCAAACGAAGTCAGAACCGGACTCCAACCGACCAACGCTGTGCCGCCCCCAGAGCAGCGCTCCGTGGTCCCGATGCAACCGCTAGGAAAAGACGGCACTCTCAGTGACGAAGCCAGGGCCGCTTGCTTGAAGGACACCTGCTACTCGCTTTGGTACGAACAAGCTACCGGCATTATCGCGATCGCAGCAGATGCCAAAACAGGCGAGCAAGTGTGGCGTTACGAGATCGGATCCCGTGGTCGGGACCCGGCGTTTGCGCTCGGCACCGACCAACTCATGGTGGCGTGGTACGAGCAACAGTCACGGGTCAGAGTGGCGCTCGTCGACCGCCAAGGGGTGAGTACCGTCTCCACGATTGGCAAGGTGAGCGGGATCCAACCCCTACCAGAAGTGGCAAAGGGGCGCGAAGCCAATCAGTGGCTCGTGGCGTGGCGCGACTTCGAGGCTGGTCATCTGGAAGTGATCGCCGCAAGCATCGAGTGTCGAAAGGAAACGCCAGCCAGACCGTGAGCCGTGGCTCGCGTAGGCTCCTTTCTTGGAAGATTAGATTACCCTCCTGATTACCCGCTTTTTTGCATGCTCAGCGTCCCATCTAGAACGGTCTTGCGTCGGTCCCCTTTGGTGACAGCTCGTACCTATCTCGTCCCGATCGAGCCACCGGATGCGCCCGACCTCTGGGAGGCCGTCGACGGGTCGCGCCTGCACCTGCAGCGTTGGCTGCCGTGGATTCCGTACAACGATACTCCGGAGTCGAGTCAACGCTATGCCGACGCGTGCGCAGCTGACTGGGATGCCGGGAGGGCCGTACGTTTTGCGATTCGGGATCCGGCCAATGGTCGACTGCTCGGAGTCGTTGGACTTGACAACTGTGTTCACCTGCACCGTTCATGCGATCTTGGGTACTGGCTGCGCAAAGAGGTGTGTGGCCAAGGTTTGATGGT
Organism: Myxococcales bacterium; assembly: GCA_050263495.1. GTDB lineage: Bacteria > Myxococcota_A > Polyangia > Polyangiales > Polyangiaceae > FEN-1139. The sequence goes on from JBLNFG010000760.1 coordinate 7,895, forward strand.
AGAGGCCGCTCACGCCTGTGTCGATTTCGCGCTGTATCGGATGGGGACCCATCGCATTCGTTGTGCGGCGGCTACGGACAACCACCGGAGCCTGCGCGTCATCTCACAGCTGGGATTTCACTTCGAAGGGATCGCCCGTCAAGCCGAGTTCGTCGACGCGCGCTGGGTCGATCACGCGGTGTTTTCTCGCCTCGCTGGCGATTCTTGACTTTCTGCGTTCGAGGTTTTCCGCCAAGCCAAAGCTGGGCTAGCCTTCCGGGGTGCGAATCTGGCCGCGTCCGTTGCCACTCATTGTCCTCGCCCCGACGGTCGTGGCGTGGCTGGGCCTCGTGGCAGCCGTAACCTTCGGCTGGATGGGAGTCACGGAACTGCGCAAACGCAGCGACCACAACGCGGCTCTCGCGGCGCGCGTGATTGGGGCCACAGTGGCGGCACGGCTGCGCGCATCACCCAGTTCGGACCGTGGCCACGTGCTGGAGCGCGCGGCACGCCGTGCTGGGGTTGAACTAATCTTGGTCGACGCTCGTGGCACGCCGATCCTCGACGCAACCACGAGCACTCCATCTAGGTCGAGCATTCTCGATCTGTTGGTGCGAGAGCAGGGAACAGCTACCACCTCTCTTGGACGCGTCCGCTTCGTCGTTGTCCCGGTCAAGAGCCCGCGCGAACTACTCAGCTTAATCGCCCTCGTACCGGCGCCTGATCCGCCGCAGGACGTCGCGCCGCTCGTTACTTCGCTGGTCGTGCTGGCGTCCCTGCTGTTGGGTGTTGCGGCGCTCGTCGCGTTAGCCCTCACACGGGACGTGCACTCGGATGTCGATTTCGTTCGACGCCGGATCGAGCACATGAGCCTTGCCGAAACGGGTCCGTTTGGGTGGCAGATCCCGGTGCGCTCAGTCGACCAAGTGGGCGAGCTCACGAGCGCCTTCAACGATCTGGTGGGGCGGTTCACCGAGGCCGAGCGGCGCTACCGGCAGGATCTCGGCCGAGCACTGACCTATGATCGTGATCGCAGTGCATTTCTGGCGGCGCTAAGCCATGAGCTGCGTACGCCTCTCAACGCGATCCTCGGATTCTCGGACGTGCTGCTGAGCGAGGTAGACGGCCCACTCTCGGCTGACGCGCGTGAGAACCTAGAGATCGTACGCACCAGCGGTAGGCACTTGGCATCACTGATCGATGACATCCTCGACCTCTCGGCGATTGAGTCCGGGCAGTTGCGACTGGCGCGTTCGTACGTGGACCTGTACGCGATCGCTGAAAGCGTCGTACGCGAGGCACAGGTAACGGCCCACGCCAAAGGACTCGAAGTGTACCTGAAGGGCGAGCGAGCCATGGCTTGGGCGGATCCACGCCGTGTCCGCCAAATGCTGAACAATGTGGTTGGGAACGCCGTCAAGTTCACGCTCAAAGGTTATGTGGAAGTGGTGGTGACGAAAGAAAACCCACTCACCACCACCATCCGTGTCACGGACACGGGGCCCGGAATTGCGCCTAACGAGCAGATGGCAATCTTTGAAGAGTACCGGCAAGCTGGCGAAGAGCGCGTCCGTCGCGCGGGAACCGGACTGGGGCTCGCAATCACGCGTCGATTAGTCGGAATGCATGGCGGGCGAATCACCTTGGCTAGCGACGTAGGCAAGGGGTCAATATTTTCGATTCATCTGCCAGCGCAGGCCGACCACGAACGCGAGAGCGGCGTTGCGCCGGTAGCCGACCTGGTGAACATCGGGGGCCCGACGTGATCTCTGGAGTATCGCGATTGGGGCAGCGGCTGATCTGGTCGCAAATACTCGGCACCGTCTTTGCCATGCTGGGTTCAGGGGCGTCGCGCTGGCTGCTCTTGCTCGACGACGATGCAGCAAACGCCTCCCTGCGCCTTCTTTGGCAGGGGATTAGTGTTGGCGGAGTCGTGGCGCTTATCCGCACGGCGTGGGTACTTCGACACCATCGGTTCTTGCTGCGCACGCTAGCGCTCGGTTCCACCGCAATCCATGCACCAGATTTGGGTGAGTTCGCAACCGAGGGAGGACGCACCACGTTCGCGTGGACCTTTGCGTCCGTCTTCGGCTTGCTCGGGACGTTGCGTTTTGCTCGCCCCGATTTTCTGGATCCAGCGACGGCCATGGGCGTGGCCCTGTTCGGAATCGTGGTAATAGCGGCCACAGCTCTACCGATCTACGTGTGGACTCGCCGTGCGGTCATGCGCGCGCTCGAGAACGCTCCCACGGAAATTGCGCGTGAACTCGTCAATACCGACCCACCCGATCCAGAACTTGGACGCCGCGTTCAACGTCGCCTGGTCGCGGCGTTGGTTACCCCTGTGGCCTTCGTAACAATCGGTTCGACCTTGGTGGTTACCGCCCATGTGCGCCGCGCCGATGGGGAGCGTAACGAAGCAATCGCCCTCGCAATGGCACGTGCCGCATTCGAGAATGTCCCTGGTCCAGTCCCGAATGCCGGTCTTGAAGATGCGACCGAGGAAGCGCTCAAGCTTGGGTTTTCTCCGAGCTATGCGCCGGAGTTCCAGCAATATCGGAGACAGCGAACCCAGGATGGTAACATCGAACTGATAGCGCCTCTAGACGAGGGCAGCGTTCGCGTTCGCGTCGAAGCCACGACCTTTCGAGGAATTGGTCCGCTCGCGTGGGTGGTGGCCGCGTTGGCAGGTCTGCTTGCAGCGGGTGTGGGTTCCCTGCTCGGCTCAACACTAACTCGAGATCTTTTGGCTGCCGCGCGTGGTGTGCGCGCGCTCGACACGCGGCTCATCTTGCAGGGCGGCGGGCGCGTCGTAGGCCCGACCCGTTATCAGGTGGTCTCTGATTTGGGTAACGCCATCGAGAACCTAGCCGGCAGGTTCCGCGTGTTTGCTCAGGCTCAAGAAAGGGCGATCACGCTGCGTGAAGCTGCAACCCGTATGCGTGGGCTGTTCTTTGCAAGCGTAAGCCACGATCTCAAGACACCACTCAATGCAATCCTTGGATTCACCGCTGTAATTCGTCAGACAGAAGACCTCACCGAAGAGCAGGAAGAGAGCCTCACGGTAATTGAACGCTCCGGACGGGAGTTGCTTGCCCTGATCGAGATGATCCTGGACGCAGCGCGTGTCGAGGCAAAGCAACTGAAGCTACTGAGAGAGCCGGTAACGGTTGGTGACCTGATGCACGACATCATCGAGAAGGGTCGTTATCTCGCAGGAGACAATCCGCTCGAAGTGGTAGGCGATATTGCGGACGGGATCGGGCCATTGGAGGTCGACCGCACGCGCATTGCCAGTGCGCTCGGAACGTTCCTAGGCCACGCGGGTCGATCAACGCCGGGAGCGTTAATCCGACTCCACATTGCAGCGGTTGGCGCAGACAAAATTGGCGTCGCGATTGAGACGCCACAAGCGCCACAGAACATCAATGTTGGACATTCCACGCGCGCGAGCCAGCCTACGCTTACGGGAGTGACAATGCCTACAGTACATCGGGGGCTCTTGCTCGGGATGGGTTTGGCGCGCTCCGTCATCGAACTACATGGTGGAACGTTGGTGGTGCAGAATCGCGGTCCAAAGGGCCAGCGCTTCGTCGCGCTATTACCGGCGCGGCAAGCCCCCAATCCGACCAAACAGGGTCGGTAGTCGGCAGAGGGTTGCTCCTACTCGCGGCTTCCACTTGCCACACCCGCTGTCTCCTGACACCGCTTGCTGTGTTGGCACAGGACGTCTCTAGGTCCGCCATATTCGGGACACAGGCGGCCGGCAGGACGAATCTTCGTCCACGCCCCTCAACAACTGGCAAGCTCCAGATTCGGAACCTTAGTCAGGCACAACACGAATCGGGGGTTGTGAAGCGGCGGCCGTCCGGCGTAGCGTTAAGGCCCACACGGAGGAAAAATGAGGTTCCTTTTAGGATTCGTAGCCGCAGCCAGCGCGTATTTGGTCGTTGGGTGTGGCAGCGCACCGCCAGTCCCCGCCGATCAAATCACGCAGACCGAAGCTGCAATTCGTGGTGCAACTGAGGTCGGCGCGCCGTCGGTGCCGAAAGCCGCGTTGCATCTAAAGATGGCGCAAGACCAACTCCAAACAGCCAAGGGCTTGATCGCGGAAGAGGAGAACGATGAGGCCCGCCTAGTGCTCGATCGAGCTCGCATCGACGCCGAGCTAGCAGTTGCGCTAGCTAAAGAAGCAACCTTACGTGCTCAGGCTGCCGAAGCCGTTGAAAAGGTCAAAAAGCTCCGTGCTGAAGCCGGCGCTTCCACCAAGAAGTAACTCGCTGAGAGAAGGACGAATATCTTTATGAAACAGCCAGTACTTTTCTCGACTCTCAGCCTGACCGCAGTTCTTGCTTTGGCCTGCGGTGCAGCTCAGCCCACCAAAGAACTGAAGGACGCACGAGCTGCGTATCAAGATGCCAGCCAAGGCAAAGCCGCTGAGCTAGCTCCGGACAAGCTGCTTTCTGCGAAGCAGTCGTTGGATCGTGCCGAAGCGGCGTTCCAGGATGATCCCGGCAGCCATCAAGAGCGAAGTCTCGCTTATATCGCCCAGCGCGCCGCACAGTACGCAGTGGCCTATGCAGGTCAGCTCGATGCGCAACGCGAGGCACAGAAAGCTGAAGAGGATTATAAAGAAGCGCAAGACGAGTTGCGCAGTGCAGCCATGGACGAGCTGAAGGCCAACCAGGAGCGGCTCGAAAAAGTCCGACGTGACATGGCAACTCAGGGCGCCGAAGCAGCCCAGGCACTCAAGGCTAAGGAAGCCCAACTTGAGGCGCGACAAAAGGAGCTCGAGGCCGAGCGCGCTGCGCGAGCAGATGCCGAAAAGAAGCTTGGCGCCGCGATGAAGAGCCTGGAGGAAATCGCGAAGATCAAGGAAGAGCAGCGCGGCATGGTCATCACTCTGGATGGCGCCGTGCTGTTTGCGTCTGGTAAAACTGCACTGTTGCCCATTGCCCAATCGAAACTCGACAAAGTAGCCGAGGTACTCCAGCAGCAATCCGACGACAAGAAGATCGTCGTAGAAGGGCACACCGACTCGGTGGGCAAAGATGAGGACAACCTCAAGCTATCGCAGTCCCGAGCCGATGCGGTTCGTACCTATCTCGTTAGTAGGGGGGTCAAGGCCGAGCGGATCTCTGCCGTCGGCAAAGGCGAATCTGTTCCGATTGCCGACAACAACTCTCCAGAAGGCCGGGCTAACAACCGGCGCGTTGAGATCGTAGTCGGCAAGTAATCACCCAACTCACGGGGATTGGGGCCTGGTTCGGCTACGACTAGGCAGGCTGGCACCTTCACTCCGGCATCTTCAACCGAGGATGCCGGAGTCTTTTTTGTGCTGTGCCAATTCACAGCAGGTAACTGGATTTTTGCCGCCTCGAGTGCGCAGTTCGCCG
>JBLNFG010000761.1:0-12905 GCA_050263495.1 Myxococcales bacterium
CCGTTGGGATTCAAGGCGCGACCATTCGTCGGCAAGTCCGTAATCGAGTCCGAGCAGTACATGCCTTACATGGCTGGCCGAGAAGTCTTCAAACACGCGGTCGTGAAGCTGCCCGCAAGTATCAATCACGCGTGCGAGCAAGCAAAGGTCGGGCTCGGCGATATTGACTGGTTCGTGGCGCATCAGGCTAACGCCCGCATCAATGAGGCAGTCCGTGATCGAATGAAACTCGATCCTGCAAAGGTTCCGAGCAACATCGAACGTTATGGCAACACTTCCACGGCGACGATCCCAATCCTGATGGACGAAATGATCCGGGACGGTCGGCTCCAGCGGGGGCAGCTTTGCTGCCTGTTCGCTCTCGGAGCCGGTCTGCACTGGGGATCGATGATCCTGCGCTATTGAGCTGGGGCCAGCCAGACTACACCCGTGAACGCGGCGCCGCGGACATGCCTCTCGGAATTAGCTTCACATCTCAGAAGCTGCTGGCAGTGCGGCAAGGTCGGATGCTTCGTCGGACTTCGAATCGAGTTGCCGCAGCCGCTCGCAAAGCTCAGCGAGCAGCGCGCCAAGCGTTTCTCTAGCTGTGGCGACGACCGGTATACCAGCAGTTGTGTCCAACAGGTCTCGCTCCTCTGCCGCAAGTCGATCGGTCTTGTTGAATACGACAATCCGTGGGGCGTCAGCGCGCCCCAGTTCTTCGAGTAGGGATGCCGTGGCTCGCCGGTGCTCTATGAAGTCTGGGTCGGAAACATCGACGACTTCGAGCAACAGATCCGCTTCCGCGGCCTCTTCAAAGGTGGCGCGAAACGCGGCGAACAGGTCGCGGGGCATGTCGCGAACGAAGCCCACCGTGTCGGTAAGAACGATGCGAGTGGCGTCGGGTAGGGTCAGTTGCCGTGCGCGGGTGTCTAGCGTGGCGAATAGCTTATTTTCCGCGAGAACGCCAGCCTGGGTCAAGGCGTTCATCAGGGTGCTCTTGCCGGCATTGGTGTAGCCAACGAGGGCGACGACCTTGACGTCGTTCCGGTTACGACTGCGGCGACGTTGGCCGCGCTGCTTTTCGAGTTGTCGCAATTCCTTTTCGAGCCGCTGAACTCGCTCGCGCGCCCGCCGCCGTCCGATTTCGAGCTTCGTCTCGCCTGGCCCGCGCCCACCAATGCCGCCAGTCAATCGACTCAATGCGTCGTCCCTAAGATCAAGGCGTGGAAGCGCATACCGCAACTGTGCCAACTCGACTTGGAGTTTACCGTCCTTCGATTCCGCACGTTGGGCGAAGATATCGAGGATCAGTTGTGTTCGATCAATAACGCGCAGATCGGTATGTCCAGAGATACCGTTGACTTGGCTTGGGGTAAGATTGCAGTCGAACACCAGCGTTTCGGCATCTAGCTCGATCGCCCGAAGCACGATCTGTTCGAGCTTTCCACGTCCGACCACAAAACGCGGGTCCAAGTGCTCGCGCAACTGGACGACTCGATCTGCCACTGCGACGCCAGCGGTATTTGCCAGGCTCTCGAGTTCTACGAGTTGAGCTTCCGCACGGCGGGTCCCGCCTGCTCGGCGCTCGGACACATGAATTAGTATCGCCCGACCATCCCTGGCGCGAATCTGGCGCGTGCGAACCTGCCGCGCAAATTCCTCCTCGAGGGACAGGATGAGCGCACCAAAATCGGGTTGCGGACTTCCCCAAGGCATCGGGCCCTCGACGCGATATGGCGAATCGTCCACCCCTCGCGTTGGGACGTTGTATGCCCAAGTTAGGGCGCGAGGTTCCCCGTCGGGAGCAAGCAGTACTGCGGCCACAAGATCAAGTCGCAAGCGCGTGAGGTCCGTGAGATCGTCCCGAGTCAGTGGTTCGTGATAGAGATGCGTATGCACGAGCCGAAGGGCGCGGAATCGACCTTCGGCAGCGCGCAATCTGCCAACATCGGGGAGCATGACGGAAGTGGCATCGCCAACCATGACCGCGTCTACAGCGCCGGAGCGGTGCACGAGCGCTCCCACCTGGCGTTTCGACTCCCGCGACGCATCCGCGAGACTGCGGACCAGCTCCGGAGTTGCGATACAATCTAGTGGAACCCGCCTCCGATAGATCCGCTCCAACAAACGAAGGGCCGATGGTGAGAGGCCTGTGACGTTACCGATGACTTGGCTCATTTAGGGCAATGACGGACGGTTTGAACGGTTGGCCCGTCCAGTGAATCATAGGACGGAGCCGCGTGGCGTGCCAGTGTACGCACCCCCCAGAGGGGGTCCATCGCGCGGTCCAAGGGAATATGTTGCTTTGTGGGAGAGAAGTGCGGCAATCGAAGGAAGTGGAATTCGCGATGCTCTTTCGAATTGCTGCTGTAGCGCACAATACCTATCGCGAAAACGTCCGTGCCCGACTCCTGCATGGGCTGTTCGGTCTTGCGGTGGCAACGGTTGGGTACACGCTCGTGGTTAGTGCCTACGCCTTTCGGGACACCGTGCGCGTCATCGGTGACGTGGGAGGCGCCACGGTATCGCTCTACGGGATTATCGTCGCTGTCGTGCTCGGAGCAACCGCGCTCTACCGCGAGCTGGAGTTGAAAACGGCGTTTCCGATTCTTGCTCGCCCCGTTGCTCGTTGGGAATACCTCGTGGGAAAGTTCGCCGGAACTTGGCTGACGCTGTTGGTCTTCGTGCTCTTGGACGCGGGACTGCTGCTACTCGCCGTTAGCAGCGTCGGTGGAGCCAATCCGACCAGAGTGGCTAGCTTTGGCCTAGGTGTCGTCGGCGTCGCGAGCTTCGTCGCGTGGCGGCTACCACGAGTGCGAAGCTGGATCCCTTTCGGCATTGCCGTGGCGTGGGTGAGCATCGGCTGGTGGACGGCTGCTGTAGTTCCAGATGAGCGACGGGTTCTGCTGTTCTGTGCCGTACTGGCCCTATTTGAGATCGCGATCGTCATCGCTATTGCCCATGTGTTCTCGGCCTTCTCTTCCCCGTTTCTCACCGCCATGTTGACGCTCGGTGTCGTAGTCGTGGGTCGATCCGCGGATGTTTTGGCTCGATTGCCCGCGAGAGTGTTCGGCGCCGCACTATCCGCTTTTGGAAAGTCGATCGCCGCTGCAGTCCCGAATTTGATGGTGTATGTGCCGCCCCGTAGCTTGATGACCGGCGAGATGCCGGACATTGACATCCGAATGTACGTCGTTCACGCGATGACCATGGCAATAGGCTGGGTCGTGTTGCTGTTGGTGATAGCGAGCCTCATCTTTAGGCGTCGAGACTTCACGTGAGAAGACCATTCCGTGCATTGGCTTGGTTCGTCGCGACATTCGTCGTGTTGATATCCGGAGCCTTCACATTGACGTTGCGACTGTCGCGCGAAGGTGAACGGGCCATGGCTCAGAGCGATCGGGAGTTCGATCAAGGACGTCTCCGTGAGTCTCTGCTATTCGCCAGGCGAGCGGCGCACTTGAGTGCCCCGGGATTGGGGCATGTAAGTCGAGCAAACGCCCGACTTGACGCAATTGCCACGGGAGCGGAGGCGGCCGATCGAAGCGACATCGCGACGCTGGCGTGGGAAGCCATTCGCTCGATAGAGCTCCAGCGATCGCCTTGGGTTGGGCGGTCAACCGGGAGGCTTGAGTTGGCGAACCAGCGGCTTGCTCTGCTACTAGCCGACGACCGGCGGCGCAGTTCGATGAGTCAAGTCCAATTGGACTCGAGAAAGGTTCTGGCGGCATTGCAGCGCCGCGAGCGGCGTGCATTCCTGAGCTCGATGGGTGCGCTGGGGTTCATCGCCGTCGGGCTGTTCGCGACCTATTCGGGGCTGAGATTCCGGCTCAGGCCGTCTCGCCTTTGGCTCTGGGGAGGCGTCGGTATCTCTGGCGTGAGTGCCATTGCTTGGGCCATCCTCCTATCGCTGCCGTAAAAAGTGTTCCAACCTATGAGCGACCAGCGCGAATCATGCGAGCCCTCCGGTGATTACCAACGTGAGGTCCAGGCATTCCTGCACTTCCTCGCGATGGAGCGTCGTGCTTCGAAACACACTGTTTCGGCCTATTCGAGTGATCTCGCTCAACTTGGCAGCTTCCTTGAGCAGAGGATGGGACGCGCGGCGTCGCTCAAGGACATCAACAAGACGTTGTTGCGGGCATACCTATCGCACGTCAGCAAGACCCATCAATCTGCCTCGACTGCGCGCAAGCTGTCGGCTGTTCGAGCGCTGTTCAAGTTTCTGGAGCGACGGGGACGGCTTGCCGACAATCCGACAGCGCTGCTCGCTTCTCCTAAGCTGCGTCGCAAGTTTCCTCGATTCTTGGGTGCCGAAGCTGCGTCCCAGGTGATGGCAGCGCCGAGAGAAACGGTGCGAGGTCGGACACAGGAAGACGAGTTCGATCGGAGCCGGGATGAGACGTTGCTGGAGCTACTTTATGGATCCGGCCTGCGTGTGAGCGAGCTCGTGTCGTTAGACCTGTCGCATCTCTCGCTAGAGGCTCGCGAAGTACGCGTTCTCGGCAAGGGCCGTAAAGAGCGAATCGTTCCGTTCGGGCAGCGAGCGGCGCAGGCACTCGACCGATACTTGGGTATTCGAGAGCAGCGCTTGGCCAGTCAACGCGAATCCGATGCGGCCCATACGGGGGCGCTTTTCGTCAATCGGCGGGGGAACCGTTTATCGGTGCGTTGGGTCCAGAAGCTTGTTCATCGGTATGGAGCCCTCGGGGCGGGCAGGCCGGATCTCCATCCGCATGCCTTGCGACATAGTTGCGCCACTCATTTGCTTGATGGTGGGGCGGATTTGCGAATCATTCAGGAAATGCTAGGTCACAGCAGCCTTTCGACCACGCAGCGCTACACGCACCTGTCGCTGGATCAGCTGACGCGGGTCTATGACGGTGCCCATCCGCTCGCTCGGGGATCGAGCCGTGATCAAAGCCAGGACATGTTTGCCGCCCATTCGCATACAAGGGGAAAGTAGTGGCGCCGGAAGATCCGAAGCAGATGGATTCGTCGAAGCAAGCATCGAGCGGGAGCCAACCGGTTGCTCCTGACAAAGACGGTTCCGACTCACCTTCGAGGAAGAGCGCCGAGAGCCCTTCGGTGTCGAACGGCGATGAGGGATGGAGCGATCCAGAGATCGACGCCGCGATGAGTGTGCTCGAAGCCCTCTCGAAGTCTCCGGGGGCACCGCCATCCAGTGTCCCGAGCACCGCCGCGGACGAGGGCGACCGTCCCGCGCGGCCGCGCGAGCTGTCGGCGAGCGCGTTGTCCGCGAGCTCGGTCGAAAAATCCAAGCGCTCTGGCGCCCCGCCTTCCTCGCGGCGAGGAAGTGCGCAGGACACCGAGCAGGCCCCTCGAAGCGCGGAGGTGAAGCCGGCTCTGTCGGGGACAGCCGCGAGTCAGGCTGAACCGCGCGGTTCAGCAAGGGACGAGAGCGAAGAGCAGACGCATTACTACGACCGGTCCAGACTTGCGCCTCAGAAGTCCGCGGGTAACCAACGCAGCGAGCTCGATGAACCCACCAACTTCTACGATCGCGCCGCGGTTCTGCGTGCTGCGGGAATGCTGACAAGGCCGGCCCAAGTCAGTGGGCGGGCCCTGGACCAGAAGGGGGGCACCAACCGGCAGCGCGAATCACAGAGTTCGGGATCTACGCCCTCGGAGCGCCACATCGCACCCCCTGAGCGGCCTCAGCCGCCCACAACTGGCGAAAACGAGGAGCCGACGCTGTTCTATGAGCGTCCAGCACATGTCACGGCCGCGCGACAGCGCGCGCGAGCGGAACTCGAGCGCTCGTCCGCAGACGCGGCGAGTGCTGCGCCTCTTTCGTCGAGAGTCGGTCCACACGCCCCGGCTCAAGCAACGCCGGAATCACCGGCACCTGCTTCTGAGGCACCGCGCTCGGCGCCACCCCCCTCCGGCTCACCCCCTTCGAGAACGTCGCATCCGGCGTCGCTCCAATCAGCGCTCGTCGTGGCACCGCCATCTTCAGCCGACCACGTCACGGCCGCGGCTGCGCCACAGTGGACGCCAGAGCGACAAAGCTCTTTGTCTCTTGGGATTGGAATCGGAGTCTTATCGACGGACGCACCTCGCCCCGGTTCGCTCCCTCAACCCGTGAACGCACCATCGTCACGAGATGGGCTCGGTTCTCACGTTCAACCGATTCCGCCTCTGGCTTCTTCTATTGCCGGCTTGCCGCCACTTGGAGGAACGGGTGAGCGATCGAGTCCCGTCGGAGCGAGTGAGCCCGCATCGACTCGTCCGCGGGTTGGGGCGTTAGAAGCTCCGCCCGCGACTCTACCGCCCAGTCCAAGCGCCGAGCTGCACGGCTCCGACGCACCAGTGGCGAAGAATCGAGTCGGGACAGAAGCGAAGTCCAGTGTCGCTGAGCTCGGCGAGCCGTCCAGTAAACGTGTGGCGCCCGTCGCCAGCGCACTGGTGGTTGATGTGCGTGACGCGAGCCTAAGCGCTAGTGTCGGCGAGCCGCCAAGCAGACGCAGCCCCCGTGCACCAATTGCGATGCCAACGCCTGCGACCGTCTCGAGTGCCGCGCTGGCTGGGGTCGAAGGGCGTTGGGTAGCAGATGCGCCACCGTCGGTGCATAGTCCCGCAAGTCCGCTAGAACCGCGAGTTGCCCAAGCCGAGTCAATCTCAACGGGTTCGAGCGGAATCATTGAGTCTCCCACTTCAGAGTCCGAGCCGCCGATAAGCGAGCGTTTCAACGACCTCCCAGCTGGCGCGTTCGATCTTCCTGCTCCGGGCAACCTCACCGCCGTTACGACCCTGACATTCGCGCCACGCCCCGGTGCCGCCGCCCTTGAAGAGCAAGCCCGACTGGATCGGTTTGGGTCCCGGGCTTTGCGGCGATTCATTGAAGGCGCGGCCTGCAGTGTTGGTTGCGCGCTCTTGCTCGCTCCGCTTGACGCTTGGTTTGCCTCGCGTGTGGCAGCGGACCGCCCGGCGAACTTGTTATCTGTCCTGACTTGCGCCGGGTTAATGGCCCCTGTCGCTCTGCTGATTGGGTGTGCGGCTAGCGTTTTGTCGCTAGTTCTACACCCTGAAGCAGCGCCGTCCGTCGCACGGTTTCCGGACGCTCTGCGGCCGCCAGACGCTCGACGTCGGGCGCGGCTTGCTGTGATTGTCGGGCTCTCGCCACTTGCATTCAGCTGTTGGCTGATCTTGGTGACGAGGGCCGCCCTGCCGCTGCTCGGTTCGAACGCCCCGCCCAAGCTCCTCGGCCTGCTGCTCGCAGCATCCTCCGTTGGGCTGGGGCTGATCCTCGCCGCGCCGGTTCTTGCAGCTGCTCGCTACTTGGGCGTCCGGTTGCGTCGGGCGCCGCCCGATCCAACGAAATGGGCGGTATGGGGAGGAGCGGCGGGTCTCATGCCTCTGGCATTCGCGGTTGCTACCGGCCCGACAAGTGGGGCAGGTTCGGCGCTGGCGGCTTTTGGTGTGTTCAGACGGCCCGAACTGGATCTGCGCGCGCCAGCCATGCTGCTCGCCATCTTTCTGGCTGGCTACCTTCTGCCTAATCGCCTCTCCAAATTGCCGGTGTGGTGGCTGCTGACATTCCTAATTCTGCCTCTAGGGCTAACGTATTTGGCTGGTTGGAGTTGGCTTGATACTCGTGCCATTGCGCTCAGCGTCGAACGGGGGGCTCCAATTTCGCGGCTCAGTCTACCAGTGGGGCGACGCCTTACAGACGGTGACCACGATGGGTTCGCTCGCGTGTTCGGAGGGGGGGATTGTAACGATGGGAACGCTAGGGTTAACCCTGGTGCCGATGACCTCCCCGAGAATGGCATAGACGAGGATTGCTCAGGCGCGGATTCGGTGGCTACCAAACGCGCTTCAGGCGCCGCGACGTCAGCTGAGGCCTTACGCGAGCGACGTGCAGGGATTCCGAAGGACCTCAACCTGATCCTCTTCATCGTCGATACGATGCGAGCCGACACTCTGCGGCACCCGAAACGGGTCACGCCGCACATCGATGAGCTTTACGAGAGATCAGTAGCTGTGAACAATGCATATGCTCCGGCTTCCTACACGGGCAAGAGCGTTGGTCCGCTTCTCATTGGCAAGCACTCGAGCGAGACGAATCGAGACTACGGGCATTTTTCGGCGTTCAACAAGAGAGATATCTTTGTCCAGCAACGGCTCAAGTCGGCGGGCATTCGCACCCTGAGCGTCCAAGGCTATTGGTACTTCCATCAGCCGCAGTATGGATTCGATCGTGGATTCGATGTCGTCGACTCCGAAGCCTCCACCGCGGCTGGCTACGTGGAGGGAGATCGCTCATCCACTTCCGAGAAGTTGACGGATCGTATCCTCGCTCAGCTAGAAAAGGCTGAAAACACGAACGGTCGGTTCTTCCTCTGGTCGCAATACACGGATCCCCATGCCGAGTACATCTGGCATCAAGGATTCGATTTTGGTCCACAATCGATCGGCAAGTATTTTGGCGAGGTGGCGTTCGTTGATCATCACATCGGGCGAGTCCTCGACTTCGTACGCAGCAAGCCCTGGGGTGCTCGAACAGCTGTGGTTGTTACTAGCGATCACGGTGAGGCGTTCGGCGAGCACGGCATGATTCGTCATGGATTCGAGCTGTGGGAACCGCTGGTACGCGTACCCCTCGTCATGTACGTGCCCGGCATTGCTCCGCGTCAGATCGCTTCCCGACGTACACTGATCGACCTGGTCCCAACCATTCTCGATCTGATGCAAGTGGGTATTCCGGCTGCCTCCGGATCCGACTTCGTTTCAGGTCAATCCATGTTGCCCGAAATGTTGGGCATAGATGGCGCCGATCAAGCGCGGCCGCTGCTGGTCGATATGGCGCAGGGACCCTATACCTCGGAGCGTCAGGCCTACATCGAGGGCGACTACAAGCTGATCGCGGCGCAAGGGAGACCGCTCGGCCTCTTCAATCTCGTGAGCGATCCAAGCGAGAAGCAAGATCTACTGGATGACGTCGGATTGCGGGAGCGGATTGTCAGCGCGTACCGTGCGTACCGACAGGGCATGCGGGTTGTCGAAGTGAAACCCAAGCCCTAGAGCGCTCACCGCCGCTTTCGGTCATTCGCCGCCTTCGTGACGAGCGAACGCAGAGAGGGCCTCCGCTTGTGCCAGGGCGCCAGGAAGACCGCCAGTGTGGATGAATAGCACCCGCTCTGGTTTCTCGGAGAGTTGGGCGAGTGCGAACAATGCCTTTCCTGTATAGACAGGATCGAGAATGAGACCCGTGCGATTTGCCACCTCGACGATGAACCTCAGTTGTTCCTCACTTGCTACACCATAGGCTGGACCGCGATACTCATCGAGAACGGTAACGGGCACCGTCGCTGAAAGGCGGGGTAAGATGGAGCGCGCCTCTATAACAATGCGATCGATCACGTCCCGAAAGTACTGCCGGCTGTGGCTTACAGCAATCGCATGCACGTGTTGCGCAACGCCATAATGTCTGGCGCCAAGCGCCGCTCCGGCTGCAGTCCCGCCCGAGCCACAGGCGACGAGGACCGTGTCAAATTCTCGGACTGAGCCCATCAATCCTAGGTCCATCTGTTGTCGCAACTCACACATTGCTTCGACATACCCAAGGGCTCCGAGCCCGTTCGAACCACCAACGGGAATGATGTAAGGACGCTCACCATTCGCACTAATTCGGGCAGCTTCTTCGGCCAAAGCACGCTCGCTGTTCTCGAACTCTTGCGGGGTTATCCAAACGATCCTTGAGCCCGCGAGCTGATTCAGTACGATGTTGCCGGTCGCAGGTGGAGGCCGTGAAGGGTTCTGTGTCGCCAGCAAGAGTACGGACTTGAGCCTGAGTTGCGCTGCGAGGATGGCGGTTGCTCGCGCATGGTTCGACTGTTCTCCCCCACTAGTTAGGATGTGAGTCGCGGAGCGCGCAAGCGCCTCACACAACAGAAATTCCAGCTTGCGAATCTTGTTGCCTGCTGCCGCTCCCGAGGTGATGTCGTCTCGCTTGATCCAGACTTCACAGCCCAGATAGCTGTCGAGTGCCTCGAGGTGTTGAACTGGAGTGGGTAGGTGGGCTAATGACAGACGCTTGGGCATAGGTTCACCGCTGGAATCGGATGAAGTCACAGTCAGATGTTTTTGGGGCCTGCAGGCAGGTTTGCTCGTCGCGGTTACTGATAGGCGCGTACGCGGTACCACGGGTCGCGACGAAGTGTCCAACGAGATACGGCACGTAGTTGCCGAAGCGAAACTTGTGGCATACGTCGTCTCGAACGATTCCGTGGCTCCCCCAGGGATCTGCGAGCGGAATGGACAGGGCGACGAGTGGCCAATCGGGGTGGGTGGGTTGCACCATGGGCCCGGTGATGCGGAACTGCGGTTGCCACAATGCCTCAAGATTGTTGGCGTCCATGGCGCCCGCGTAGCGGACTAATCGAAGAGAGGGGACGGGTTGTACCGCACCGAAGGGCGAGTCTCGATCGGCCAAGGCATCCACGTCCGGCAGCGACTCCGAGCACAACTGTTCGCCTGGGATGCTGGCTTGACATTTTCCATCCATGCACAGCATTGTCGGCGCACACTGCGCGTCTTCCGTGCACGTTGGATGGCATAGTGACTCGAGGCTGGGATCAGTCGTACTATTGGGCGCACAGCTAGACGCATCGGGCGGAAATCGCTGCAACCGAGGCACGCCCTCGTCCAGGTGTGCCCATTCGAGGCGATCTGCGGCTGTAGGCTTTCGCAGAGCTTTGGCGAGCTTCTCGGGCGTAGTCTCACCGGCCTGTTCGGGATAGTCAGTCAAGTTGCTTGGAGGGAAACGAGGGACGAGTCTCGCCGCATTGGCAAGCGAGAGCGCTTCATCAGGTGGGACGGATGGATCACCCGGCGATAGGACAATCAACACGCCGTTCGAGTCGCTGGGCCTTGTGGGTTGAGTCAATGCCGCGAGAAACGGTGCAGGATTGGCTAGTGAGAACGCTGCGGACGCGTAATCGATCGCCGCGAGAACCTCGCTACTCTGGCGCTCTAGCCCAAGTCCGCCAATGCCCACTGTGATGCGAGCCGTAGCATCTTCGGGTGCAGCGCCGCCCAGAACAACGTCCGGGCTCGGGAGTTGTTCGGGGGCGCCACAGTCTTGATCGCGACCAAAGTGAGCGAGCAGGTTCGGCTTCGAAAACACGGACAACTCAAGTTCATCACCAGAGTCTGCGGGTATTCCCAGCGAAAACTCTCCCCGATTGGTCATTCTCACGCATCGGCGAGCTAACGTGGCCAGATTCGTAGCGGTGACCGTTGCGCCAATTGGAAAACGTGCACCGTCTTCTCCGCGCAACGCGATACAGCCAATTTCCCTACCAGGGGGAGGAACGTCGGGGCTGACCAGTCGCACGCTTGCATCGGTGGCGAGGCACTGTGTCTCGCTCGGCTCCAGATCCGTGCTGGGCACCCCTGCGACGCGAGGTCCGAAAATTCGCCATAGTTCGGTTTGGGCAGCACCCCAAGTTGCACCGCGGCGCCACGCGCGTTCTGGGCTCGTTACTGGGTCGACGAGTATCAGTGACGGTTTCGGATCCAAGAGCGAAGCAGCGAGAGCAATCGGGGCTGTGCCCGTCCCGATGCCGGCCAAAGCCGCTGACGTGAAACGGATCGACGGCGAGTCAAAAGCGGCCTGGGTTGATCCGTCGAGCACGCGAGCTAGAGTCGCGAGTTCGACCGCATCAGTGCGCCATCGATCCCGCGTTGCGAGCAGCATCGGGTCAACATCGGTTCTCGTGTCATTGGCGCTGGCGCGCGCGTCTTGACGCACCGCGAGCAGCGATACGAGCAATTCAGGCGAACAAGATGCATTGAGTATCTCCTGCAGCTGTGCGTTCAGGTTCGGAGATGGAGCCGCGCTGCTGCCAATTCTCTCGAAGCCGAGCGTTGCCATCCCCAAGCTCGCCCACTGGCCAGCCCAGCGTAGCCCCTCCAGATGGGTCACTGTTCGCTCTTGACTCAGGATGATTGTGTGTAGCGAGGAATTGGAGGGCACAACTCTGGGTACGGCTATCCACAGCGGCACACTCGATTCTTCGGAACTTGGCAGGGCACCGGGATCGGCCGCGTAAGGAGGGTGGAAGTATCGCCCCGTCACGATTGCTCCAACCGCTGTAAGCGCGTCGACCAGGGCCTCCCGTTGAGTTGTCGAAAGTCCCAACGAGGCACTCAGCAGCGAAGCCAAAGCTCCGCGTGGGGTTCCCGTCGCACAGGGAGCGTCGAGATCGAAGTACCGGTCGAGAGACATCCTGGCGCCCGTTGCTGTCGACGCTGAGGCTGTGCTTAGAGCTGGCTGCACTCGGTTTGCCAACTCGGAAAGATCTCGAAGTGGCGTTCCTGTGGTAAATGACCAAGCAACACGCACCCGATCGACCCGATTGGACAAGTCTCCAAAGTAACGTTGATGCGACGGGCTACCGACCCAAGTCATCAATCGATCGAGCAGTGCCCTCTGACGTGGGTGTACGGCATCCACAAAAGGCGAGGTGACTGGTCTGCCGGTTGTGTCGAGCAGTCGATCCGTAAGGAGAACTGCGTATTCGCGCCCCTCTTGCAGCGGGGTACGAGGATATAGTCGCAGTGTGTCGCGTCCGACATCGTAGTTTTCTGCGACCGAGTCAGCGAGGCATCGATCGCGCAGGACGCGGAAGCGTTCTTGATCGGCGCTGGCCAGTTGCGCCTCAAGGCAGTTGTGGCCCGGCAAAGTAGCGGGAACATCTGTCGTCCCATCCGAGTCTGTGTCCCATTCGCCCGAATACCTTGCGTCGCCCTCAGGTTGGCCCTCTTCCACGTGGCTCGAGATGAACGTGTGAGTGTTAACCTCGTAACGCTCGTCGATGGTTTCGACAACGAGGCTTGGCTCCATTCGACGTGGATCGGACGGATCGAGCGCGATAGCGGAGCGGAGCAAATGG
>JBLNFG010000762.1:0-5370 GCA_050263495.1 Myxococcales bacterium
GGACCACGTTCACCGTCACCCTGCCGGTCGCCGGCCCGCCGTCCCCGGCGGGCTAGCCGAAGCGGTCGACCAGCAGCAAGACCACGATCAGCAGCGACAGCCCCGCCAGGGCTTACCGGAAACAACACCAGTACGAAGAGCAGCAGTAGGCTGCTCATCTGGAGCGCACTGCGCAGGTATCCCGCTTCACCCACCCGGAGTAACAGCACCAGATTGAGGATAAGTAGGTAGACGCAGACAATCCAGTCTTGAGGCGAGCTGTGCCGCAACGCGTTGCGAAGATGCGAGTGCCCTCGGAAAGGGTCAAGCGAATTGGGCCTAGGTGTGTTCACCAGCGGCGCCGGCTCAGGCAATACGGATGAACTCATGGTTGCCGCTGTGCGCTGCGACTCTTTTCGAGTGCTTCGTCGAACTCCGCCTCGACGACCTCTTCGGGCAGGACGTTTGGACCCGCATCAACGCGCAGCCGAGCTGGTTCGGCCGCGCCGAACAGCAGGTCCCCTTCGTCGGTGACCCGTGACGTCATGCGATCGTGAGCGTTCAGGCTCGTGAGCAAAGACTCGGTACGTTCGAGCGGCAAGTGCACGAGTTGAGCAATTTCCTCAGCGCTGCGTTCCACGGAATCAAGCCGTAGTGTCGCGAGAATCGCCTGAGAATAGGCTCGTTCCAACGCGCGATCACGCTCTGCGAGCGCACGATTGCCTTGCCCGCGAAGGAAAAACCAAAATACAAGCATCAAGAAGCCAATGCCTAGCGAGATGCCCGTGACCCAGGCACCAGGCATCAGGATCAGCAGGATAATGCTAGCGAGCGCCAAGTACGCTAACGAAACAGCGAGTGCCGCGTGGCCTGCGTACTTGACCGCAGTTCCGACGCGGTGCGCTTGCCCCGCGCTGCGAAGCTGAGCCGCGGTCTCGCCGCTTGCATCGGACCCGGGGGGGATTCGCGGTTTGCCGCAGACGCTGCAGCGATGTAGCAGCGTAGGATGAGGGGTCGTTCGTGCTATGGAGCGACAGTGCGGACAGCGGTTGCGCTCTCCATGCGCAGCGCCGCAACGCGTGCACAACCAAGTAACGGCATCGAGCGGACCGCGGCAGACGCGACAGGTCCCATTCGGAGCGGGGTCAAAGGACTGAATGCTTACGGGCATTGGGCTAGGTTTTGCGGGCACGCTCGCATCAGCGACAAGAGGTTGTCCAGCATCCGATACGTCAAGCCCCAGACCACGTTGCCCTGGACGCTCCAGCCAGGCATTTTGACTCGGCCTTCTGGCAAGTCCACGGGGTGCGAGATGGACGCCTGCCCGCTGTACAGCGAAAACAGGGGCACCCAGTACGCAGCACCGACTTCCGGAGTTGGATCAATGCGGGTGACAGTTTTCAGACTGAACACAAAAGGCGAGATGGCCATGTCGACGGCGCGACCCTTGGCCGTGGCGCGAACATCGTCGAGCCGTCCAAGCAGGGTTGCACCTTGGCTGAGCTCAAGCCCGACTTCCTCGAGCGTTTCTCGGCGCGCCGTCGCAAGATCGTTGATGTCCGTTTCGTCGCGTCTGCCGCCCGGCAATGCCATGTGCCCCGACCATGGATCGAGGGGATGCTCGGCCCGGCGAATGAGCAAAACGCACAGTTCTCCGTCCAATTGACCAAGGATAATGGCAACGCTCGCTCGCTGGGCAGCTGAGACAGTCCTTGCTGTGCGACTCGCGAGTCGGCTCGCGATGTCCTGTACTGTGAAGGGGACCGACACCGCACTAACGATAGCGCAGCTTGGCCCGAGCGTCGTCTGGGTTCGCGTCCCGCGCTGCAATATGCGTGGCAAAGCAGGCGATTTTTCTTCGGGTTCTGCTAGCCTGCCCGCGTCATGAGGTTATCTCGCGCCCGACTGGTTGCTCTAGGTTTAGGTTCGCTTCTCTCGCTCGCGTCGCTTCCTGCCCTCGCATACCCAGGGTTTTTCGTCGGAAAGAACGATGCGAAGCGCGTTTTACACTCGAGTTCCTACTTGGTGATGAACCGCGGTGAGCAGAGCGTTGTGTCAGTGGTCGCCGACTACCAAGGTCCCTTCGAACCATTTGCCGTGGTGTTGGCCGTACCCTCCGATGTGACCATCGATCGTGTTTCGACCATCCGTCGCGAGTTCGTGGATCGCATCGATCAGATGTCCGCACCGCGATACCACGAGTTCTGGGAGACCGATCCGTGCGATCCCGGCAAAGCAACGCAGGAGTGGGAGCGCGATTTGAGGGTGCAAACCGGCGGCGATAACTTCCTGGGCGGGAGTATGGACTTGGGCCCGACGCGCAAGGTTCCGAAGGAGCTCTTGATGAACGTCAAGAGCGAGCAGAAGTCCGGCGAGTACTCGTTCTTCATGCCGAAGGAGGAGCAAACCTTCGAAGACCTGCTCAAAGAGCGGGGTTGGGTTCTGACCGCGCCCATGCAGCAAGCCATTACGGCCTACTCCGGACAGGGGATGAAGTTCGTGCTTGCCGAGGTCGATCCGAATCGCGTCGAACTCGTCGGAAGCGAAAAGGGTCAGCTATCCCCGATTCGATTTTGGACCGATCAACGCTACACCAAGCTGCCCTCGAAATTGGCACGTCTCTCTTCCGACGGACCCCAAGAGCTATTCGTATTCGTCCTCGACAACGAGCATCGCTTTCAGACGACCAACTACGAATTGGCGAACGCACCGACCAATATCGAGGTCGATTATCAATATCCGTACAATGGCAAAGAGGTTTACCTGAAGGAGCGGATGGCGGAGCTCTTCGCGGGCATGCACGACCTCTGGTTGGAGAAACATCCGAAGACGTTCTGGCTCGAGTACGTTTGGAAGAGTGTGGATTGCGGCCAGCCATGTCCGAATGATCCAATGCTGATCAACGAGCTGCTCACGTTGGGGGGCGACGTCTTCGAGACGAAGGTGAGCGACGAAGAGAAGAACCCGAAGCCCACGCCGCGCACGGAAGAAGAAGAGCGGAAGATGAAGATCGAGCTCGAGGGTTTGCCGGCCAAGGACCGCCCGAAGCGCAAGAAGATGCTGGAGGAAGAACGTAAGGAGCTCTTCAAGCGCAAGGCCTTGTTGGCCCGGCATGAGTACGTCATCACCCGCTTGCACCACCGCTACGCAGACGATGGGCTCCCCACGGACGTCGAGATTGGACCGGCTCAGGGCGGCCTAGAAGGCGGCATCTACATTCCGAAAGGGCCGACCAAGGAAATCTCCCAAGAAGTAAAGCCCTCGGAAGCTTACAAATTCCAGACCCGCGTGAATAACTTCCACCCATGGAAGGGCATGCAGGCCTGCGAAACGCCGGAGCGTTATCGTTGGGGGAAGCCGCCAAGAACCTACCGCGGACTTCGCAAGACTTGGGTTGTCGAGGATCTCTACCGCAAGAACCGCAAAGAGGTGAATGTGGCGGAGGTAATTCAGAGTCCCATCCCCCAATTGGGGTTGGTTCGCAAAGAGCGCCCCAATCCCGATGCGGGTCTCGACGCCGGGATGGAGGGCACCGGAAAAGGAAAGGGATGCGGCTGCCGGCTACCCGGCGCTGAAGCGACGGCACCGACTGGTTTCGCTGCACTCGTCGCAGTAGCGGCGGCGATTCTCGTGCGTCGCAGGCGGCGCCGCGGCGAGTAGTACCCAGTATCGGCCTGAATTCGAGGACCGCCGCTCGCGGGAACGAACTTACGAACCAGCGGCGGTCACTCAGCCTTACAGAGACAGAGCTCGGTTCGAGCACCGTGACCGCTTGGCTTGCGGGCACTGCCTAAACCGCGGCTGGCATCATCTGGGCGCTTCGAAGTACTTTTGAAGCAGCGTGCCGGCAATCAGCTTGGCCGTCTTGTGCCAGACCGCGCCGTTGTCGAGCAGCACCGCGATGACCACCTTAGGATCGCGACTGGGAGCGAAACCTACGAACCAGCTCGCCGTGTGCTCATCACGCCCCAAAGTACCTGTTTTTCCGGCAATTCTGATTTGCGGCAACATCGGGCGCCCCGACCCATCCCGGAACGCGTCAGCCGCCGTTCCGTGGCTAACCACGCGCTCCATCATGTCGCGTAATCGTGACACAGTGCTGGGAGCAATCACCCGTTCTGGTCGATGAGCCCCCGGTTCCGTCATGGAGTGCGCCTGAACTGCTTCTGCAGAGCCCAGGGAAGGAGCCCCGACGTCCTCGCTCGTTTCGAGCAGTTTCACGCCGTAGCTCATTCCCCCGCGTGCAATCACGAAAGCAAGGTAGGCCGCGCCGAGCGCCGAGAGCGAAGACCCCACGAAGCCCGTCGCTGTTCTCACGAGCGCAAGCGGCTCGCTCGCGCCGCGAAACCGGCCTAGTTCAGCCGGTACGTCCGCGGGCAGAGGGGCATTGAATCCAAACCGATCGGCGAAATTCTCCAAGTCGTCCGGCGAAAGGTGCGAATGAACGAGCCGCGCGTAAGCTGCGTTTCTGCTGGACGCCAGAATCTCTACGAACTCGGAGCAAATGACGCGCCCATTCCTGGGAGCACTCAGATGGCGTGTTTCGAGTCGATGTTCGCCTCCCTCGGTGCAGACGCGATGATCAGGTTGGATCTGTGCACGTTCAACCAAAGCAGCGGTTGTGACGAGCTTGAATAGGCTTGCCGACGGTGTGATCGCCGACCAGACCAAGCTTTGCGAGAATGGTACTGACGCGGGCTGTTCTGAGAGAGCCAGAACTCTGCCATCCGACGCGGAGATCACCACGATTGCCCCTCGAGTGGGGCGCGCCGTTCGCAACAATCGCGTCGCGGTTTCCTGGAGTGAACGATCAAGCGTCAACAGGTGTCGCTGACCCGCCGTATCGAGCGCACTTGCTTGAGCGCCGTCCCAATGAATCGAACCGAGTGCGATGGCGTTGCCCAGTCCGTTGCCGCTCGCACCAGGACTGACGCCCAATCGCGCGGGTTGCGCGGCGGATATTGACGAACCGACCCCGCGAGTCGGTGCGGTGCGCGACCATCCCGTTGGTGTGACGGACACACCAGCAAGGAGCGCGATGGCCACAGAACGCAACTTCACTGCCTTCGGATAGCCAACGCCGAAGGAAATGGACAACTATTCTGCATCCTATTTACGCGGCCGGGCTGTCGCGCGAGCCCCCAAGGTTCCCCAATGCGTGAACGGCAAGAGATCCAAGCCGTCTGCGAACGACACATCGCCGAGGGCGCCTATTGCCGTTCGCTGGACGTAAAATCCAAAGCTGCCTGCCGTCTAGTTCCGCTCGCCAGAAGTCTGGCCGCCTTTTGGCGCCGCTGCGCGGGGCGGCTACGCCGCCGCGGCCCTCCTCGTTTTCTCGGGGTTTCACCCCGAACCCCGCGCCCGCTCCGCGGTCGCCTAGTGCCGCCATGG
>JBLNFG010000763.1:0-3106 GCA_050263495.1 Myxococcales bacterium
GCCGACTTCGAAGCTGGGAAGGGATTCAAGCTGAAGGGCGAAGCCGAATTTCATGAGACCGCGGACGGAGTTCACGTCGTTGTAGAGGTCAGCAATGCTCCGCCCGGCAAGCGCGGCATCCATATCCACGAGAAACCCGATTGCAGTGACATTGCCGGCAAGAGCATGGGCGAGCACTACAATCCAATGGCGAATCCGCACGCCTTACCACCGACGGCAGCTCGCCACCTCGGTGACCTCGGCAACATCGAAATTGCGAGCAATGGCAAAGGTAAGCTGGAAGCCACGATTTCGAGCGCCAACCTGAAGGAGAACGACCCGATGTCACTGCTCAATCGCGCCATCGTCATCCACGAAGAGGACGACAAGGGCGTGCAGCCGTCGGGGGCTTCGGGCAAGCCCATGGCGTGTGCAGTGATCAAGAAGGACTGATGGCGAGCTCGCTAACTCGACGCAATCACTGATCGCGAGCGCGTCACCGCGACGCGTGGTCGCAAATTGTCTCGCCCGCGGCACATAGCCGCCCTGCAGAGAGATGCCGCCATGGCACGCGTAATGCAACACCGCGCGCCATGGCGTCGGTCTTTCCACTGCCGGACTCTGCTTTGCCGGTATAGCCCAGTAGAGGCCAACGCAGATTTTTGTTCTGCACCGACCCAACACCAATGGCGGGTGCTCACGTGGCTGAACTGGTCGACAAAAGCGATGAATCGAATCAAACATTGAAACCCGTCGAACGAGTCGGGGACGAGGTTCGAGTCGCCGGCAAGCTACGAATGCACGACGTCGGCGAGATCTGGTCAGCATTGCGCAGTGCAACAGAGTCGCCGAGTAAGCGGTGTGTCATCGAGCTTTCCAGGCTTGAATCAGCGGATAGCGGCATCATCGCACTCTTGCTGGAATCCCTCGAGAACTTGAAGGCGCGGGGAATCTCGGCCGAACTGGTTGGAGCGAATCCGAGCGTCGATGCGTTGGTGGCTCTGTACGCGAGTCATGAACGCGACCAAGCTGCGCCGTCAAAACCCGAAAGCGCAATTGCGCGACTGGGCCGCGCCACCTACTGCATTATCGCGGAGGCGCGCGGACTGTTCGCATTCGTTGCGGAGTTTGCCCGCGTAGTTGGCAGTCTGATTCGCCGTCCGCGCGCGGCGAATTGGCGCGCAATCCCAGCCTTGTGCGAGAAGGCCGGAGCGGATGCAGTTCCGATCGTCCTGCTCATCAATTTTCTGGTCGGCTTCGTAATGGCGTTCCAGTCGGCAAAACAGCTGAAGTTATACGGTGCGAATATCTACGTGGCTGATCTTGTTGCCATCGCCTTGTGCCGAGAGTTGGCTCCGCTAATGACGGCGATCATCGTATGCGGGCGTTCTGGTGCAGCCTTTGCGGCTGAGCTCGGTTCGATGAAGGTGAATGAGGAAGTTGACGCGCTTCGCACCTTAGGCTTGGTGCCCTACGGTTGGCTTGTCGTGCCGCGCACGTTGGCGCTGATGTTCGTGGTGCCACTGCTCACGTTGCTGGCTGGTGCTGTTGGGATTTTGGGGGGTATGGTCGTCGCAAGCACGGATCTTGGCGTGTCACCCCAGGGCTACCTGAACGAGACGCTCACGGCGCTGACCGGATGGGATATCGCCACGGGGGTGCTAAAGAGTGCCATTTTCTCGGTGGTGATTGCACTCGTTGCTTGTCAGCAAGGATTGGCCGCGAGTGGTGGAGCCGAGGCGGTTGGGAAGCGCACCACGTCTTGCGTGGTAATGATACTGTTCTCTCTCGTACTCATCGACGCATTGCTGACGGCAACCTTCCGGCTATTGGACGTATGAAAGAACCGTCCACACCGATTCGCGCCGCTGCAGCTCCCGACCTTAAACCGGTCCAGCGCTCGCGGACTGCTGCCGAAGGCTTGGAGTCTTCAGCGGCGTCGACAGCAGACATACCCATGCTCGCGGCCTACTCACTGACCGTCGGCTGGGGCGAGATGATCATCCAGCAGGATCTGAGCTTTTCGGTTACGCGCGGTGAAGTGTTCGGTATCCTCGGTGGAAGCGGCAGTGGCAAATCGACGTTGATGCGTTTTCTGATTGGACTAGAGCACCCGCTCTCTGGGTCCATCAGCATCGCGGGAGAAGGCGCTCCAGACTTGGAAGCTGGCCTCCCACCGTTCGGTGTCATGTTTCAGGCAGGAGCGCTCTTTGGCTCACTCACGGTGGGTGAAAACGTGATGTTGCCGCTCACGGAATGGACGAAGCTGTCCGAGGACGGAAGGGCCGCCATCGCGAGGGCGAAGTTGCGACTGGTTGGCCTCGAAGGAGCCATGAATAAGTATCCTTCCGAACTCTCCGGCGGCATGAAGAAGCGTGCCGCAATCGCGCGGGCCCTGGCGCTCGATCCAGCACTGGTGTTTCTCGACGAACCCTCCGCTGGGCTCGATCCAGTGACCTCCGCATCCCTCGACGAACTCATCTTGTCGTTGTCCAAGGCACTGGGCCTGACGGTCGTCATCATCACGCACGAGCTGGAGAGCATCTTCAGCATAGCGGACCAAGTTATCCTCCTGGACAAGGAGAGTCGCACCTGCATTGCAGCAGGCGATCCGCGTCAACTTCGCAACGATGAGGATCCGCGGGTGCGTGGCTTCTTCAATCCCAGAACTCGGGAGGATTCATAAACATGGCCGAGCCCACCAACTACTATAAACTCGGACTTTTCGTCATTGTTGGGCTCACCGTAGCACTTGTTGCAGCAGTGGTCTTCAGTGGGGCGCGGCTTCGTAAACAAGTCGTGGAGTGCCATACCTACTTCAACGAGTCCGTGCAAGGATTGGAAGTCGGTGCACGAGTCCAGTTTCGCGGCGTCACCGTGGGTCATGTGGGTGCGATTGAAATTGCACCCGACCACCGCATGGTGGACGTCGTAAGCGAACTCGATCCAGATGCGGTGACGCGTATGGGGTTGACTCGACCCAAACACGAGCACGACGCCCTTGTCATCCCGCCCGACCTTCGCATGCAGCTGAATTCCCAGGGCATTACTGGTGTAAAGTTCGTATCCATCGACTTCTTCAACATCCAAGCAAACCCTGCGCCGGTGCTGCCCTTTCCCGTTCCTC
>JBLNFG010000764.1:0-2539 GCA_050263495.1 Myxococcales bacterium
GGATGCATCGCCGAAGCATCGCAAGAAAGAGCCCTAGTGCTCGAAGCGGCGGGGCGGTGGTCGATGCCGAGCAGGTGGGGACAGCAGAGAATAGTCCGTACGAGTTAGTTTCGAGCGCGCAGGCCTTGCGTCTTGCCCACGAGATCCTCGATAACCTCAGCGATGAAAAGCGGGAAGTATTCGTGCTCGTCGAACTTGAGCAATGGTCGGTGGTAGATGCCGCGGAAGCGCTAGGGGTAAACGTGAACACAATTTCTGCGCGACTCAGGGCGGCTCGCAAGGAGTTCGCTCTGGCCGCCCATCGCATTAGGATTCGCGATAATTGGAGGGCCGAATGAGTCGCATGGAGTCCCCAGACGCACGGCTGGTGGAGCTGCTGCGCAGGTCTGACGCACCATCGGCGGACGATATGTGGCGTGTCAGGCGAGCGGTGGGAATGAGGGTGGCCGTGGGCGCCGCCGCATCAACGGCGCTGGTTGCGACCACGCGCACCTCATGGGCGGCACGCCTCGGCACCCTCGGTGGTTGGGGCAAGGGGCTCCTCTTAGCAAGCAGTCTTGCTGGGGCGGGCGTGGGTACGTGGTACCTCCAGGCTTCGCAAAAAACGGTCGATTCACCCCTTCGACGCTCTAACGCTGTCCTCGATTCAGGATCAACGCAGACGAAGGCCCCGCCAGCTTCCGTAGCCGATGAACCTTCAGCGCGAGCACCGAGCGAAGAGCACAGCGCCGAGTCAGAGAAGACGCGGGTCACAACCAAGGCAGCCAGTCGCGGAGCACCAAGCACGCTCGAAGCTGAGCTTGCGCTCCTAGGCAAGGCACAGCACGCTCTCAAGTCGGGCCAACCGAACGATGCCCTGCGTGCGCTCGACGAGCATGCACGCCGTTTCCCGAGTGGGGTCTTATCCGCTGAACGCACGGGAGTGAAACCCGTCGCGCTGTGCCAGGCAGGCCGGCTCGACGAGGGTCGCGCCGCGGCTCGAAGCTACCTCCGGGTCGTGCCGAATTCGGTACTGTCCAAGCGAATTCGCGTCGCCTGTCAGTTGCCTGACGAGTAATCTCTCGATTGCGTGTCGAATCCAAGTGGCCGATTCAGCGTCGCTTTGACGGCGGTTGGTTTGTTGTCTGCAACGACCGCGCAGGCATTGGAACTCGACTGGCAGGCCCCGGCGGGATGTCCCGACGTTGCGTCCGTCAAGCGTCACGTGCAACGGCTCGCCGGCGCCGCGGAAGGCGCGTCATTGGTGGCTCGAGCAGTCGTCACTCAGACCACCGCGCAGAGATGGCGAGTCAGTATCAACTTGTCCGGCTCAGCCACCGGTCACCGCACGCTCACCGCAGATACGTGCCCTCAGCTGGCGCGCGCCAGCGCGCTCATCATCGCTCTCGCCGCAAATCCTGAAGCCGCGCTCGACCTGCCAAGTGACGAACAGCCGTCGGCGCTGCCAAGCTCTC
This sequence comes from Myxococcales bacterium, assembly GCA_050263495.1. Classification (GTDB taxonomy): domain Bacteria; phylum Myxococcota_A; class Polyangia; order Polyangiales; family Polyangiaceae; genus FEN-1139. The sequence goes on from JBLNFG010000764.1 coordinate 1,455, forward strand.
CCGCCACGCAGCCTTCTCGACCCGTCTCGCACGCCAATTCGGCAGAACCTGCACCGCGTCAAGACACCGAAATCGAGCAGGGGAAAGGTTCTCCACCTCCCGCGCCGCAGCCTCAAGTACGGCCAATAGAAAAGAAATCGACGCCTGCTCCCGAACCTGAAACGTTAGGATCGGATCGCCCTGAACACGAGCGCCCGGCAATCGCTCAACGTCGTCTGGATCGCGGGGTTGACGTGTTTGCCCGGGTGGGGTTTGAGAGAGGCTCACTGCCTACCGATACGGGATGGCTCGGCATTGGCTTCAGGTTGCGAGCGTCCAAGCTCCCACTCTCTTTCTCGCTCTCGACGTACGCAACGCAGGAAACGAGCGCGACGTTCACTAACGGGATCGGCGCCAATTTTCGTCTCTTCGCCGGACAAGCCCTCATCTGCCTACAGCCCAACACGCATCATTGGTTCATCGCTGGTTGCGGAGGCGCTCAGCTCTCCGTGACGCGAGCGGCTGGTTTCATTCACTCGGTCGAGGGGGGTTCGGCAGGTGAATACTTCGTGCGATATCGGTGGACGCCGGCACCCCTCTTCGCGCTCGCACTCGGCTATGAGCTCCTGCGACCTCTTACGGTCGAGGTTGGTGGCGGCATAACGCTGCCGCTACAGCGTCTGGCGTACGTCGTCGAAAACGTGGGTCTGCTCGCCCGCTCCGAACGCCAACAGATGTTGCTCTACGCGGGCATTGCGCTTGCGTTGTAGGGTGCGAAAGACTTTGGTGGGTTGTTCTGTCCGGCGCAGCAACGAAGGCGCAGGGCGCGCAGGGTCTTGCACGACACTATTGAGCGGACTTTGGAACGAAGGCCACACGAGTCACCTTGGCATCAATGTTGTTAGTTCCGCCTGACGAGGGCGTTACGATCTCGATCCGTTCCACTTCGCTCAGTGGAAGCCTTTCGCCACCGAAGACAAAGCCGGGATCCGCCACTAAGTCGAGCGTATAGGTTTGCGGCGAGCCATCACCCTGTAGATTCCAGCCAAAACCCCGCTCCTGTTTTACCGCCTGCACCCTGAAAGAGGTGGGTTCGTGAGTAAACG
>JBLNFG010000765.1:0-4591 GCA_050263495.1 Myxococcales bacterium
CGTCGCGCTCGCAGATTGCCGTCGCGCTCGCAGATTGCCGTCGCGCTCGCAGATTGCCGTCGCGCTCGCAGATTGCCGTCGCGCTCGCAGATTGCCGTCGCGCTCGCAGGTTGCCGTCGCAGTCGCTTTTGGAGCTACGATTTCGCCGTGTCTTGGGGCGGCGCTGCGCTGACTCAGTGCGTGCCGCTGCGCCGCGCGGAGAGGTGCTCCAGCTGCCGCGCTAACATCTCTACCCGCGGCATGGGCTGGCGTGCCCGTTCAATTGGGATCCAATACATCGCCTCGAGTTCTAGGGCTCTGCCGGCTTGAAAATCATGGTACATGCTCGGGAAATAGGGCCGCATGCGCTCGGTTCCGTCCAACATTTCCTGCGCGTATTCGTCGGCAATGGCGCACCCGACGGAGCGGCCAGCAGCGATGACTTCGAGCATCAATTGTCGCACCAACACCGAGGAATTTCGGCCGCGCATCAGTTCGGCGGTGTTGGAGCGTAGGGCCACGGCTAGCCCGTTGAACGGAATGTTCCACACGAGCTTCTTCCAACGAGCGAGAAGAAACTCCGGTTCGAGCTCAATCTCAATGCCAGCATCACGCAGCTCCCGCGCGAGCCCCTCAACCCCGCCATGCAGGAGCTGAGCGGAACGAGCCTCGTGGTACACGGCAACGCGTAAGGTGCCGTAGTCTTCGTGAACAATGTGATTGGGCTTTGCTTTGTGTGCGCAGATGAATCCAAGCCCGGCATAGACGGAGCCACGGAGCGCCACCTCTGGAAGGCGTTCCTCCTGTCCCAGTCCATTCTGAATCAGCAGCGTTGTACCCGACTCGGTCAATACGTGCGGCAAGATGGACGTGAGCGCGGCATTGTCCGTAGCCTTCAGCGAGATGAGAACCACGTCGCACTTCGGCATTGCTTCAGGGCGATCGTACACGTTGACGTGACGTAGATGAAACGAGCCACCAGGCGAGTCGACGCGCAACCCTTCACCAATCACTGCGTCGCGGTTGCTTCGCGCTAGGAAGTGAACCTCGCGACCGCTCTTTGCCAGTAGGCCACCGTAATAGCCGCCGAGAGCGCCTAGCCCGATCACCGCGAAACGTAGGTTCTTCATGCTCCAACTCCGAGTGCGTTCCCCTGGCATTCATCCATGCACATGGCGCATTGATCGACAACGCTGGAGTTCTCTCCCGCTCGTGTCTGCGCTGATGCGGTCATTGTAGTGATGGGTGTGGATGCCTGCCGTAGCGCAGTCGGGCCTGCTTTGGCAAGGCTGTACGCCGCAACTTGCTCGTTTCGCAGCCGGATTGCGGTACGGAAGCCGCGCAATTGTGTTCGCTCCCAAACGGGTGATAGATTCCCACTTGATGCAGCGCGCGCAGCTTTCCCCTCTAGCACTCGGTGCTGCTGCGGGGGCCGTTTATGCTGCGCGCGCGTGCCCGACGGTCAGCACCTTTGGGGATTCGGCGGAGCTCGGTGCAGCCGCGGCATTGTGGGGTGTGCCTCATCCCCCCGGATATCCATTGCTGACGTTGGTGGGCCACCTCTTTGCGTCTGTCCCGATAGGAGACATTGCATGGCGCATCCACCTAACAAGTGTGGCCTATCACACGGCAACGCTGCTCGTCGTGGCGTACGCGGTGCTGAACTGGACGCAGTCAGCTCTTGCCGCTTGTGTCGCCACAGGAATACTGGCAATCAGTCGCACGTTCTTTCTGGGTTCGCTCTACTACGAGTCATTCCCGCTCAATGACTTATTCGTGGCCGTAAGCTTCTGGCTGGCAACGCGAGCCAGAGAGCTTAGCGCGAATGGGCAGTCTCACCGGAACGGGCTCTTGTGCCTTGCTGCGGTCTTTGGTCTAGGCGTGGCGCACCATCAAATGCTATTCATGGCAGCACCAGGCCTCTTGCTGTTGACCTGGCCATTGCTCAGGCGAATGCGCTGTGCTTGGGAATGGCTTATTCTAGGGGCGGCCGCAACCATCCCGCTGCTTGGTTCGGCGGCCCTATTGTGGATAGCCGCAAGGCGAGGTCTCGAGACCTCGTGGGCTGAGCTTGGCGACTTGCCGGCACTGGTGGCTCACTTCACACGGCAAGAGTATGGGGGACTACTCTCTGCATCGAGCCGAAGTTGGCCGTTTTGGATCGCACGGCGGCAAATTGCCTATTGGGAGCTGCTGAGCGGCAGCATCGGGGTTATCTCCATCGCCTTTGGCCTGCTCGGCGGAGTGATGTTGGCGTTCTGGGGCCGCTCACGTATTGCAGCGGCATTGGGCGTCACCTTCCTGCTTTCGGGACCCGTGTTCTTTGCCGTCAATCGCGTGGAGCTCACCTTTGAGGAACACCTTGCGTGGTGCGAACGCTTCGCTTCCATGAGCCACATACCTTTGGCCATGCTGCTTGGCTTAGTCGTCGAGCGCGGACTCCAAGCGGCCCTCAGCCGCTCACGCATCTGGTCGTTCGGCATCGCGCTCGCCATTCCGATAGCATGTCTGCAGCCAGCACTCGTTGCCTATCGACTAGACCTATCGAACGACTACATGGGCCTCTACTTCGCTCGGGACCTCGTCGAGCGTACACCCAACGGTTCGGTGCTACTGCTGCGTGGAGCGCTACATCGCGTCCTCGGTGAGTACTACTGTGCCGTGTATCGAGCTTGTGGCCAACGCGTGGTCGTCTCAGCTTATTCGAGCTGGCGTTATGAACAGCTTCGGAGCCGCCACGCAGAGCTCGGTCTTCCTAGATGGACCCCGCAGCTTCGTTCCGCCACAATCCACCCCGTTATTGACGCTGTGCTACCGGATCGCCAAGTGTTTATCTCTCCGGAGCTCGTTGGTCGCTATCCGGATATCCTTCGCCGGTATCGAGTTGAACCAGACTTGGTCCTCTGGCGCGTCGCACCCGCCGGTGAAGACTTGAGTCGCGCACTGCGGGCTTCGGCGCTCTCGACGTTGGCTGAGGGCTGCACAACGTGTCTACACGTTCCAACATGGTTGCCGCGTCCCACCATGCATGCACAGGAAATGCGTCAGTATAGCGTCGGGTTTCGGAATCTGGCGGCACGATACCGCGCGGTAATTGGCACGGATCCAATCACCACGCACCTGGAAGGACAAGCTCAAGCCATGGAACTGCCTGCGTGGTCGAGTTCAGCAACCCCCGGCAAGAAGCTTGAACGGATGCAGATCAGCCACCCTTGAGACCTGCGAGAGGCGCATCAGTCCTCGAGCGGATAGAGCGCCCGGAATCGACGACCGTCGTGATGGCCGCCCCCGAGCCCAGAGGCGCATCAGTCCTCGAGCGGATAGAGCGCCAACGGCTGAGCTAGTTGTTCAGACGTTACCACTGTTCCTGCAGTAGCTCCATCACTGTACTTGACGGTAACCAGGTAGTTGCTCTTACCTTGCAGAACCTCTTGGGGCACGAAGTAATAGTTCTCTAGACTCGGGCTGCCGTAGTTGAAACTACCCGACTTGGAAGCGTCCGCCTGGTTCTTCCAGTCGATGCCGACAACTGCCGCGGCGGGATTTCTGACTTGAATTGCAGACCAGAATGAATTGCTGCCTTCTTTGACGAAGAGGCTTGGAACACCATCGAAGACCTCCGGATGTCCGCTGCACGACACCAACCGCCACGCGCCGTCGTAACGGCCGAAGCCGTCCGCCATGATCGCGCTGGGCGCTTCGCCGCCCAGATCCACGCCGCAATATTCGTCAGCACAACGGTCCATGATCCGCACCACAACTTGCTTCGGTCCCTTGGTGGTGATCACCGTCACCTCGACGCATTGCCCACAAAATCTCCCCTCTTGCCACTGCCCCTTACCATCACCGGCCGATTCGCTCACGTTGATGGCCGCGAAGTACAGGACGCCCGTCTTGCCGTAATTGCAGGCTCCGCCATCACTGGATTCGGTGGTGTACATGGTCACGTTGCCGAGGGCGACAGAACCGGTGAACCGCGGGTTCGATGCCTCGACGGCATTGCAGACTCCGGGGCACGTCGTGGCAAGCTCCGCAGGAGCGGACGGCGCACCGCCTGACGCGGTCGAGGCAACGTTCGTGTTCAATCCAGATCGCATCCCGCCAGTTGCCGAGCTGGCCCCGCCACGGACAGGTTGCGCCGTGTCGCGCACAGAACCCGAGCTAGGGACGCCGCCAGAAGCGTTGCGCGCAGATCCCGAAGCTACCGAAGCATTCGTGCCACCGGTCGTGGCTCGAGGCGTACTCGAAGTAGCCGCGCCGCCCAAAACCAAAGAACGATCGCTACTGCCGCCAATGCCCAGGCTGTCGAATGATCCCGATCCCCCACCCCTCCCGGTAACAACGGCGTCCACGCCCTGATTCGAACATCCAATCGCGGTTCCGAAAGAGCAGCTTCCGAGAGTCATCGAGGCGAGAACAATCATCCGGCGACGCGTCGCTGTAAACACTCGGCAACCCTACCACGCGAACCGCCGATCGGCGGACGTTCTAGGTGCATTGCTCACACCCGTGCGGCATCGAAAGCAAAGCTCATTTCCCAACCCAGAGACGATTCATGTTGGGGTGAATTACTGAATGTTGGTCGAACCAAAACCCATGTTGATGCTAGACC
>JBLNFG010000766.1:0-3887 GCA_050263495.1 Myxococcales bacterium
TTGAGACGCATCCAGTGGCAGTTACCACGGCCAATACCGCGGCTGTCCACGTTACCCAGGTGGTTCGGATCGCAAACGGACGGTTCATCATCGCTTCCTGTGACATGCAAACGGTAGCAAAGGCACCTACCGTAACCCCCCACGTTGCTGGGGGCAATCGCAGGCACCTCGTTCAAGTCGAACCGGCTTAGCCCAAAAGCGCTGTTTGCTCGGGTGTTTGCGAATCTCCGGGCAAGTACCACGCCCTCGAGCGAAGCGCTGAATCGGAAAAGCACACGGGCCTCGATGCACTCTATCGAAGGAGTGCCGAGGCCCGTGATGTTTGCAGATCGCGAGAAGCTACTTCGCTGCGCCGCAGCCAGTGAAGCCAATGTCGTCGATCCAGAAATCGTAGGGCTGCCCCTTGTCGTTCACCTGGAACTGGATTGCGAAGATCTTGTCCTTCGCAATGCCACCCGGGTGAGGTGAACCCCAGCCGCGTTCCTGCTTCATCTTATCGAAGAGCACCACATACTTGGTCCACTCTTCCGTAAGCTTCAGATCCATTCCGAAGTCGTTGTAGCAGGCCGAGCAGATCTGGCCCTCTGGATCGGTCGCAGCGTCTGGCACCTTGAAGCGCATCTTGGGCGTAGAGCTCGCGCCGCGCTTGGCCCAGAAGGATATTCCACCGTATTTCGAGGCGTCGAACGGCCCCTTCGGATCCGTCAGGTTAGCGCCCATACCGGCGTAAACGATGCTCGCCTTACCGACCGTCCCTGCCATCCGAGCAGCATATTGCGATCCGTTAACTCCACCCTTCGCGAACGAGAAAGTGACGCCTGTTTCACTGGAAGCGGGTTCGATCGTCGTCCCCTCGTGATCGGCAAAGGTGTACCAGTAACCGCTGCGGCCATCCTGGACCATCACTTGGTTGTTGTTGTCCTCGCCATCTTCAATCAACGCAGACGCGGGGCAAGGGCTGCCACCGGGAGTCTCTTCAATCTCCTTGCTGGTGGGTGGGGGGCCACATGCAATGGCTCCCAAAGCAGCTGCTGCAGCCAGCATCGACAACCATCTTGAATTCAGGTTCATGGCATCCTTTCTCGCTTCGATTCGCTCGCGCATTACCGCGCGATCTCACGGGGGCCGCGCCAACAATGCTGGCCCCTCGCTTAAGGGGGTCTTCAAGTTCGCCGGAATACTAGCTGAACACCGGCGCGATCGCTCAAACTCTCGTGCCTTGTGACTCCATCTCACTGCGATTTCCACGCCCGCTCGCACGCAAAGCTTGCGTCTCAGTAATGACCGTCGCCCATCGAGCAGCAGTGGCGCCATCGCCATCATGGCGATGACCTCGCACGCCGTGAAGATCGCGGACCGGCTCACCGGCTAGCCTTGGCCGGGCAAGCTCCAATTGCGGGCCGCCGCAGCGCGATTTTTGTGCCTTTTCCTCGACATTTTTCCGCGCTGCCATCAGCCAAAGCCTTCCCGTTCCATGCTCGTAAACGTACCTGTTGGGGAATGGGTCGGAATCGCACGAGCGATCACGTACAGCATCGAAATCTCGCGATTATGCCCGGCGCCACAATCTGCACCGATGCGGCAACACGTTCCTGGGTCACTTGTGGAAGCCGGCAAGGGCGTAGACCAGGGCCGTGTTCCAGTTAATCGCAATCTCATTGCCCGCATAACTTCCCGCGTCGTCCAGCCACATCGCGCCCGGCGCGAGGCCACTCACACGGCTCAAAACAGGGTCGTCACCAGGTTGCGCGTTAGGGCCACCCACGAGTAGTCCGGGCCACGGTGGCTTGATGCGATCGGCCTGCGACGGACGATGGGGCGGATTCAGCGCTGGCAGATGACCAACGCCCGTGAGGAATGACCGACCCAAGGGGTTTCGTCCGAGGAGATAGTCAATCTGCTGAACCACCGTGTTCCGGTACTTTTCGTCTGGCTCAAGCGCGTTGGCCAAGAAGAGGGTTATCGACGTTCGCGCCACCACGCCATTACTCCCCCAATAGTACGTTGCGCCAATACCGTGGCCATACGCGTGCTTCTCCGTCGTGGTCACTAAGCGATCGGCGGCCTTGAGTACGGCGGCCTTGGCCTGTTCGACCAAGGCAGGGGAACGGGCGTCGCTCGTCGCCTGCAAGTACGAGTAGACACCCATATTCTTGACGCCCTCCCAATCGAAATTCGTCGCGACGTCTGTCATATCGGTCGCCTCGACTCGTGCCAGCAGCGCCGAGTCGCCAGTCGTGCGCCACAGCTCCGCCAACGCCCAGAACTTGTCGTCCGTATCGCTCCGACTGGCGTAGGCGTCGTGCGTGAAATTCTGGCGTAGCGCGGGCATCTGATACGCTGAGTTCTGATCGAGGTACGCCTGCGCTTGCTGTGCTGCAGCCAGGCAACGGTCGGCATAGGCCGCGTCATAGGAACGAAACACCCGCGCGCCAATAGCAGCCACTGCAGCAAAGGACGCAGTGGCGGGTGTCGAGGCATCGGAGAACGCGCGCGTGTACGTATCGTTTTCGGGCATAATGGACGCCGGAAACGACGCAGGCCCAGTCGCGTTGTACGGACCAAGCATATGCGAGACGCTGCCATCACTGAACTGCATCTTCAGGATCTGGTCGAGCTGAAACTTGGATTCCGCGAGCCACGCCGGCAATGCCCCGTCGTAGTTGGGGATGTGCTGGACAGTCGCTAAACCTTGACCGAAGTCCTCCCAAGCCTTGAGCGTGAACGCCAGGGCAAACGCCGCATTGATCGTGTACTTGCCGTAGTCACCTGCATCATGCCAGCCGCCAGTGCCGTCCCGCTCTTGTCCCGCACGTTGGCCATCGTGGAGATGACAAGGCGCATGCTTGAAAACCTGGCCCTGGTGTTCGAGTTCTACTGCGACGCCACATCGCAACCCGTAGAGTCCGAGCATCGTGACTCGCAGTGGCTCGTCATAAACATTCTCACTGATCGAGAACGGTGGCGAGTCGACTAGTCCATCCACCTTCAAAATGTAGGTACCAGGCGTCTTCAGCGGGGAGAAATCCGCGATTCGGGTCGTGTCTGCCGTGTCCTCGTTCGTGGTTGCCGGCGACAAGACGCCATCGAAGGCAGACTGCTGTGTCGCCGTGTCAATCACCTGAAACGCATCGACGCCCTCGACGGCGAGGACCGTGGCACGCTTCACCTGCCCCACCAGATAACCGACCGTGTTGAGCCTGATCTGCGGAATCGCAACACATTCGTCGCCGACGCGAACGTCCGATTTTTGGCACTGCTTTGCTGCCGTGCCAATCACCTTGTCCTGCTCCGATTCCGGAATGCTCGTACCAGGATCGCATCCAAGACTCAGGGCAAAAGCGAGCGAACCAATCCAAAGTGGCAGAATGCGATTCACGATCAGATCCTCCAGCGGAGCGCGAGAAAGTTCTATTTGTGTTCTGACATCGTTCGAAGCGTGTGCCAGCTCTTGGTATTCGTTTGTACGCTTGCCGTACCCCTGTATCCGTGCAGGGCAGTCTGACCTGCTTTCGGCTTCCCTCAGTGGTTGTGATTGCGCGGTGCTCGCATCGTGTTCGCGCTCAAACGCGAGCGAAGCGAAGCTATCTTCTGCGACGTATGGCGATGGCATCTCCACTCGCACTTGGCCTCGAGCAATTGCAAGCTTGGCGCGACGCGCGACGATTGCATCCGCGCTCGCACGTGGCACGTCAGCAACTCGAGCCGTGCGCTAGCGTCTGTCGTGAATGCGTTCACGCTAGACATCACTCGTTACGACGTGGCGCCACTAGTGCCGCCCGCCAAAAGTCTGGCCGCCTTTTGGCGCCGCTGCGCGGGGCGGCTACGCCGCCGCGGCCCTCCTCGTTTTCTCGGGGTTTCACCCCGAACCCCGCGCCCGCTCCGCG
>JBLNFG010000767.1:0-2949 GCA_050263495.1 Myxococcales bacterium
CGTCGCAGGCGCACTGATTGGGGCCATGTTGCGAAGCACGCAACCGGATAGCGGAGTAAAGAGAATTTGAGTTCCGAGTCTCAACGTCCGACGGCAATCCATTGCACCACGGCAGCGTTGAGGATGTTTGCCGAGGCCCAGGTGGCCATAGTAACAGTGAATCCTGTTGTAGTGACTCCACCAACAGATACGGATACGCGGGTGTCCGTGTCTGTTGTGCTTTCATCGAGCGCCATAATTCCTGCGGACACTACGGGTGGCTGTTGAAAGGGAGTCGCAAAGGTAACCACGAACGGACAACTTCGTTTGCTTGCTTTGGGATCCTTGAGCCCTTCGCACCCTGCAGGCGGAGGGTAGTTGACGGTGTCGACCGTAACGCTTCCGCTTTGGACGTTGGTTAAGGCTTTCTGTTGAAGAACCTTGAGCTCTGATTGAAGTGAGGCAATAGTCGAGGCAATCTCTCCCCCACTCGCGGCCTTTTGCGCCTGTGTTGCCATATCCGTGCTGGTAGCGTGTCCAGACTCCAGCGCATAAGGAACAGCGCCGAGTTTCGTACGTCCAACTGACGCCCCCTCGACTTGAACATCAACCCACAGGTCGGCGTTTGCTTTGGCCGCAGCAGCGCAGGGCTCGGGTAGCGCAATCTGAAAGTGTCCTTCACTCACCGAGATGGGGCCACTCATGACCTGACACACCGAGGTTCCATTGCTCTGCGCGTCGAATATCGATAGCCCGATGTTCCTCGAACCATCTACCGCTTTGCCGTCGTGCATCGCCAGAGTCCCCGAATAGGTCAATGCCGCGGCCTTCGGTACACCTGCGGCGCGAACGCTTTGTACGGCTAGCGTACCCGCGATGCCAGCAGCGAGAGTCGATCCCATAATGACCAAGTGACGCAGGCGTTTGTTCATGGGTGCTGTCTACCATGGCGGTCACGCTCGACAATGTTGAGCGATCACCTTCGCAGATTTGCCTTACATCTCCTTTATATGCGTATTCGAGTCGCGAACTCTTCGCCGAAAACTGTGGGCGTGGAATCGCGCCTGCGGATGACGTAGTCCCAACAGGTTCGAAGACTATTCTTGCGGAATCGATGATCGAGCGATGGAATTGAGCCGCTCCAAGCAGAGTCGACGCGTGCCGGAATCGAATTTCGCTCAGGGTACCTTGGGTTTTTCGGTCGGCAGCCGAGTGGATGGTACTCGGTTGGTGCGGCGGGGGCTTACCGAATTGAGCGGGAAAATTGCCGTTCCTTCTTTTTGGTTTGTGCGGCGCGGGGACGTCGCTTGACGAGGGCGGTGCGGCAGCAAATCACCGCAGTGCACCGAGCGCGTCCTGCGCGCTTTCGCGGACGAGTTAGTCCGGACTGGTCGTCATGGACTGGACGAATGGAATCGCGACAGGATCGCGCAGTCGTCCCAATGCCGAGACCGCTTCGAGCTGGAACTGCGGAACAGTGCTCTTTTTCGCGGCCGCAATGATGACCGAGACCGCCGACGTGATCTGTCCAAACTGAAAGCGATCAAGCGTCGGGCCGCTTAGCGCGCGTTCACGCCACGCCGGCCAAATCTCGTCGGCGAACTCGGTCCTGACGCGCTCGCCCTGTGTCGTCCCAATGACTCACTTACAACATCGGGTCCCGAGGCTGTAATCGGAGTACTGACGCGGATGCGTCGAGATTCTCGCATCGCAGCCGAGGCGCGTCGCGCGGGAATAGAAACCGCCGTGGAACGCGCCGTTTTCGTCTTCTACCCACTCGTCGAGATTGCCGACCATATCGTAGACGGCGTCCGCGCCCCACTCACTCTTGCAGCTCGGGGTGGCTCCCGTGGATCGTAGCAGCGGTCCGCCGTCTGCCTCCACGCGGTTCAGCCGTGGGTCGAGATGTCCTTCCGAAGCGTTGCCGTGAAGCACGGCAGCAGGATGCGCGTCGCGAAAGATATTGCACGCACCCTGCATGTACTGGCTTCCGTACGGATACTGACGGTTCTGTTGACCGCGACACGCGGTGACCCACTCCGTCGCAGTGCACAGACGCTTGCCGGCGCGTTCGCAAGCGCGTTGAGCCGTGTTGGCATCGAGATATCCTTGAGGGGCCACCTGCGGTCGCGATACCGCCACCGGTTCGACGCCCTGCTCGAGTTGCCAATCGGGGAGTTCTGGGAGCTCCATTTCCCGTCCTCGCGCGACGCCAGAGCGCGCACGCTCGCGCTCCCATAGCGCACGCAATTGCCGCGCACGGTTCGGATCAGGTGGGTAGTACGGCGAAAACTCCTCGCCGCTATTCTGATCGACCAGGGACGCCTCATAGCGATCGATACAGAATGCACCACCGATGTCGACCATCTCGGGGGGACATCGACGGCCAACTGCGCCCTCTGCCGCCTTCTCGTTTGGACCTGGGCCAGGAATGAACTCGGAACCGATCGCCTGGTCGCCACCGTCGGGCAAATAGAGCAATTGCGGCGGGGGAGCGTCGTGCTGTGACAGGGACTCGGAAACGGAAGCGTCCGCACCTCGGGCGCTCGAACCCTGACGGCCCTTGCCGGAATCCTTCCGCGCATCGCATCCAAGGAGGGTCGTGATTACGACGGCACAAACCAAACACGTCAGAGCCGCGAGTCTGCGCTTGCCATCGTGAGAGCCACGAGCCGCGCCACGTAGTGATAATGCGTCTACGCGATGCGACCGAAATCCGTCTGCGCCACGCAGTGATAATGCGTCTACGCGATGCGGTGGGGTGACGCGCTGCTGCTCTGCCGTCTCCAACGTGGAGCTCGATGCGCGTTCGCAACGCAGCGTCAGACCTAAGTCAGACCGCGCAACGCTCAAACGCCACATTCCAGCACCCGCTGGCATGTAGCCAATCCCCACGAGGAAACGCACGGTGAAACGCGTACTAACACGCGGTTCACCCTGCAACGACGAGACGCGAGCTTCACTTGCCGC
>JBLNFG010000768.1:0-6168 GCA_050263495.1 Myxococcales bacterium
GCGGCTCGCGCGGCATGGTGATCATGACAACGGGCCATCGACTCTCGTCCAGGTGGGGCAACATAGCGGCGCCTGAGATTGTCAAGGAGACACCTGGCGCCTGATCAAGTCAATCCGGAATTCGTGGCTCGAGACGAGTCAGTCGGGTTAGCGCCGCTGCCGCTCGATGATCGGAATCGGCGTCAGATCTCCGGGGGGTTACGCAGATTACAGTTTGGCGAGGCCGTGCCCCGAGGGCCGAGGGAATGCCACTCACCTGGACCACGCTTGCTTCGACCAAAACTCTGACTCGTGGTCGCCACCGCATGAGCCATAGCGGACTGCCACGCAGAGCGCTTCCGCGCTACTAGCGTCTAGTGACTCGACCAATTAGCGGCGGGTGCTCCAGCATCCCTTGATTTTTGGCGCAATCTGCCATTAGGGTGTGGCTTACGGTGCGGCGCGATGGGAGCTATTTCGTATGCTCGAGAACCAGGACGAGGGAGAACTCTCGATAGGGCAACTGATGCGCGCAGCCCGGCCCCTCGACGAGGTATCGCCGCCAGTACCAGGGCAAGTGCTTTGCAACGGACGCATTCGTCTCGGTCCGAAGATTGGCAGCGGTGGGATGGGGACTGTCTTCGCTGCTTGGGACAACGACAAGCCGATTGCTTTGAAGACACTACGGCGTAGCGCGCCTTGCGACATCTACCGGTTGAAGAGCGAGTTCCGACGTCTTTCGGCTTTGGTGCATCCACACTTGGTGATGGTGCACCAACTCATTGTGGAGGACGGGCTTTGGTTTTTCACCATGGAGCGGGTCAATGGTCGCCCACTGCACCTGTACTGGCAGGAGTTGCCGGAGAAGAGCCCAAATGCACTTCGCGGTCTGGTAAAACAACTCGTCGAAGGCATTTCCGCGATCCATGAGGCGGGGTTGCTGCATCGAGATATCAAGCCGTCGAACATCATGGTGGAGCCCAATGGGCGCGTGGTCATCCTCGACTTCGGGCTAGTGAGCGATCGAGAGCCGGGCGGCGAAGGACACACGATGCCGGGGCAATTGTGCGGAACTCCCGCGTATATGGCACCAGAGCGCTTGTTAGGTCAACCCTCGACGGAAGCCAACGACTGGTACGCTGCTGGGGTTGTGTTGTGGGAACTCTTGACTGGCAAGTCTCCGGTGACTGCTCCGCTCAGTGCCGCGATGTATGAGGAGCGTCGTGCGCCGCCGAGCATTCAGGCTGACGCGCGGTACGCGGACACGGAATTGATCGGTCTATGCCAATCGTTGCTGCACCCATCGCCCACTCAAAGGCCAACGTCTCAACAGTTGCTGGCCCAGGTACGCAGTTGGAGTGTAACCAGCACGCCTTCGACGCAAGTCGCACCCGTTGTCGCCAAACGCGACGTGTTCGTAGGGCGCGCCAACTATTTGCGTGAGTTGCAGCAGGCCTACCACCGAGCCTTGCGCGGAAAGCCCAGCATCGTATGGCTGTCAGGCGCTTCAGGAATGGGCAAATCGCGGCTCTTGCGCTGCTTTGGCGAGTACCTCTCCGGTATTGATTCGCCCGTAGTTTTGCGCGGCCAATGTCTGGAATGCGAAAGCGTACCGCACAATGCCTTCGACAGTGTTGTCGACCACTTCTCGCGTGTCGCGAGTCAGCTACCGGAGAGCGAGGTTGCACAGCTGGTGCCGAAACAGGTGAGGTACCTGGCGAAGCTCTTTCCCGTGCTGCTGAGGATTGGGCCCATGGAAGCCGCCATTCGCGTTCAAACCACGAATGTAGAAGCGGCGGACGTTTTGGTTCAACGCAGCCGCGCAATCAGCAGTCTCAAAGACCTGCTCTATCGGTTGGCAGAGCGCCGGCGCTTGGTTCTCTTCCTAGACGACATGCAGTGGGCGGACCAAGACAGCATCAACTTGCTGAAGGAGCTCACTCAGCCGCCGGATCCCCCCTACATGCTAGTCGTGGCAGCAAGCCGGACTGAAATCTCGCCCTTGGTGTTTGGCGAGGAAGTGACGATCCCTCTGAAGCTCGAGCCCATGACCGACCAGGAGACGCTGGAACTGGCATCGGTGCTCTTGCCAGCCGACGCACCTGATCGCGATGCATGTCTGCGCTCGATTGCACAGCAATGCGAGGGACTGCCAATTTACGTAGCGGAAATGGCAAGAGCCTTTGCTTCGACCACGACCGAGGGTGGCGTTGAGCCTCGGTCTCTGAGCTGGCTCTTTCAGCGCAACATTCGTAGTCTCGATCCAGAATCGCTTGACGTGCTCACCATCCTCGCTGCAGCTTGCCGTCGGGTTGACCTACCACTCGTGGAGGCGATGCTGAAGCGGCCCGTGACGCGAAGCGTACGCACACTGCGGCAACAGCTGCTGATCAGCAGTGAGCTGGTGGATGGTCAAGAGTATCTCGGCATGGCTCACGACCAGGTGCGTCTCGCCGCGTTGGAGGTCATCGACCAGACGCTGCGCACCGAAGCGCATTCCAAGATTGCCGACGTACTGCTTGAGCGGCACGAATCCGAGTGGGGCGTTTCACAACTGATTGAGGCCAAGCGTCTCGATGAAGCTGCTGAGCACGCGGCGGAAGCTGCAGCCGCCTCGCTCCAACGTCTTGCCTTCGAGAATGCGACTGAATGGTTCGCGCTCGCGCTGACCGCCAAAGGGCGTCCGCCCCACGAGATTTGCGAACTTCGCATCCAGTATGCGCAGGCTCTGTCTTGCGCGGGGCAATGTGACTTGGCGGCTCAACAGTACCTATTGGCCGCAGGCATGAGATCCAACCAAACCGAATCCGCGACGCTACGCGCCAAGGCCGCGACGCAGTGGCTTCGTGCCGGCTTCATCGAACAGGGGATCTCGGTGCTGCGAATGGTGTTGGGCGAGTTGGGGATTGCTTGGCCAGAATCGACGCTAACGACGTTGGCTGGTTTCGCGTGGCATCGCGTTCGAATTCGATTGGGCGGCACCCTGCCAAAGCAACCCGTGCAGGACCCGCCTGAGCACGATCTGCTCGCGAAGCTTGAGGCCCTAACGCCGGCATCAACAGTGCTTGGGACGTTCGATTACCTGCGGGGGGCCTACTTTTCGGCCTTGGCGTTGCCGCTCGCGTTGCGCTCGGGTTCGCCTCGGCACGTGCTCAATGCGCTGGCTTCCGAGGCTGTTTACCGCGTGATGATGGACGGTGTGAATGCCCTCGAGAGCGCTCGTGAACAGATTCAACGGATTGAATCCATGACGATGCCGCCAGCTGACGAAGCCTACCGCCAAGGGATCGTGGCACTGGTTCAAGCCATGACCGCGTATTGGAGTGGTAACTGGGGCCTCGTTGATGCTTCCGCAAAAACGGCCGAGGCTTGGTTCGAAGGCGGTGTACCCGGATCCTCTTGGGAATTGACACTACTTCGTTCAATTCGCCATACTGCGCGCACTCAGTCCAATCCGGCGGAGGTTGGCCGCGAGATCCCGGCCTTGTTGCGTGAAGCAACGCGACACCACGATCGATACAGCATCGCCGACCTACTTCGCACTCAGGTCATGGTCCAATTGTCGGAACGGCGCGTTGACCGCGCGCGAGAAACCTTCCATCGATTGGAGTCGGAGAACGAGCAAGCGCCGCTGGCTTCGCTCCAGCACTTGGTGTTGGCGGCTCGCGTCCAGGTAGCGCTCGAGCTCGGAAATCCAGCGGAAGCCCGGACCGTATTTGAGAGACAGTGGCAGGAATGCCGCAAGCTGGGTATGAATCGTTTTCCGTTGGTGCGTTGCGCGGCCATCGGGATCGAGGCCGATCTACTCGAGGCCAGTCACGAGCTGAATTCCAAAACGCGCAGCAAACAGCTGCGCGAACTCGCTCGGCGCGCGGCCAAGCAACCCATTGCATTCGCGGACGCCCTTGCCAGTTCGATCGGCGCCAGTGCCGACAAGCTCGACGGAGATTCCCAAGGCGCGCTTACGCGCATGGCGCGGGCGTCTCAGCGCTACCGCGAATGCGGGTTGGAGCTCTCGGCGCTGACGGAGCTCCTGGCAACTCCGACCGGCTGCGAGTCTCCGCTAGTGCTGACTCAAAGGGGCGTGGGTGATCCAGTTCTCTGGCGTTCGCGCCGCCGGTGCCTTTTTTAGCGCTCCGCGATTGGTCCCTCCACGTAGTTCCTAGCTCGAAGTGAGACTGGGCGTCCAGAAACTCGCAAACCGCGCGTCGATACTCTGGGCAGAAGAACAGGCCAAAGTGGTCGGTCGAATCGAAGTCGAGTAAGGGAGCTTGCCATCGCGCAGCCATCAGACGAGACGCCGCAAATGCCGTCACCGGGTCATTGCTCGACGAGAGAACGAGAATAGGACAGCGCGGTACTTTGTCCGGCAGTGGGGCGCTGGCCAGTCCGTTCAACAGAAGTGCGTAGCGATACAGACTCTCGCTGTCTTGAAATGGGGCACTCGTCAGATGAATGAGCGATGGATCGAGTGATCCGAGCAGTTTATGCCAGGAGTCGATTGGTCCGCTTGTCGCTCTTCCTCGGAAAATCAACGCGTGATGGATCGACGCATTGCGGCGCGATTGCGCCAAATGAGGCATGACTCTCCACAAGCAGTCTTGGAATGGAGTGGGTTCGGCTCCGGATCCATAGTAAGCCCCATTGAGCAAGACGAGTGAGCGGACCCGGCGGGGATACTGCTGTGCCGCGCACAATGCGACGTCTGCGCCCGTGCAGTAGCCAACTGCATGGAACGACTGAACGCCGAAGTGATCGGCTACGGTGCACAGATCATCGACGTGGCGACGAAACTCCGCGTTCGCCGGTTCGAAGGCTTGGCCTGCGCCGGGAAAGCCACGTGACTCCCAGGTGAGTAGCCGATAACGTGGCGCCAATTCGCGCAAGAGAGGGATCAGGATGTCCACCGCAAGACCCATCGCATTGATGAGCACGAGCGGCGGCCCGTCTGGGTTACCACCCTCGAATGCCAAGATCTCGATGCCGTCGCGTGATCGCAAACGGAATTGCTGCAGCTTGATGCGAGCAGCGCCAGCGCCGCGTTCTACGAGTGCGGAGCGTATCAATAACCGCAGTTCGGCATCGCTGACACTAGGTTTCTCCGTATCGCTTCGGACGAAGTGCTTGTGGTCGCGGAGATAGCTCGTGTAAAAGGTCATACGGCGATCGAAGAGCCGTTCAACCGGGGTCGGAGGGCGGGTTCTCTGGGCGATGACGCGTAGTTCCGGAAGACCACACTCTTCGGCGGCGATCTTGAGCAACTGGGACACACTCGGTGAGTGGTCACTAGTCAAGTGGCGAATCGGACCGTGCACGTATCCGCTCGCATGCCAATTCCAGAGGTGCCGCACAACCTCGTCTACGGGGATCAGGTTCACCTCCGATTGCGGTTCCCCCTCGATTTCGAGCGCCTCGGCATTCTTTACCAGCAGTTTGCGCAGACGCGAGAGTTCGAACACGAACCCATAGAGACCACTCTCGGCGCCGCCCGGGCGGTACGTGGCGCGTGGTCCCACGACAATCGAGGGGCGTGCGATCGCGAATTGCGTTCCCCAACGCTTGCAGGCGCGTGCCACCAGTCGTTCGGCGCGGCACTTCGAGTACTCGTAAGTGTTGTTGAAAGGCCCGGTGATAGCGTGTAACTCCGGTGCGACCTGGCCAACTCGCTTGCCGCAACTATATGCGGTCGAAACATGCGTGAATTGGTGAACGCCAAGCTCGCGGCAGAGGCGCAGAAGGTTGGCCGTGCCCTTGACATTGGTGGCGAGAATCGCTGCGCGCTTGTGCTCCTCGAAAGCGAGACTTGCTGCCATGTGGAACACCGAGACGCGTGCGCCTTGCGTGAGGTTGCGTAGGTTTTGCAGATCCACGCCACATCCGGGGATCTCAAGGTCAGCCGTGATTACGTGGACTCTCCCGAGATCAACTGGGGGATTGCGATAGGCGGCCTGTGTCTGCTCCAGGCGTTGCAGCACGCGTGCGCTAGCCGGCTGGCAATGGGATGGTCTTGCGAGCGCAATCACCGAAATTGCAGGATCCCTTCGCAACACTTCGCAAATGAAGTGACTACCGACAAACCCAGTCGCGCCCGTCACCAGAATCATCTCACGGCATGTCATCGAATTCCCCTTGATCGTGATTCGTCGGTCTTCGCAGTCGCAGCGCACATTCCGCAAAGTATTGGCGGTT
>JBLNFG010000769.1:0-3971 GCA_050263495.1 Myxococcales bacterium
GGCGCAAGAACAGCAATCGAGCGCGCTTGAGGTGCCAAGCATGGTTCAAGTGGAACTCGCTACTCTCGTCGACAGCGCACCGGAGGGCGATGAGTGGCTGCACGAACTGAAGTTCGACGGATACCGTATCGAAAGGTAAAGTGCACCAAGCGTCAGGAATTCATCATCGTTGGCTTCACTGACCCAACGGGCTCGCGAAGCCACCTCGGTTCCCTACTCCTGGCGCTGAGACGAGGGCGAGCGTTGGTCTATGCTGGTCGGGTTGGGACCGGCTTTACGGAGCAGTCGTTGCGTGATCTCCACCAACGGTTGGTGACAAGGCTCGAGCCGCGCTTGACCCTCGATAACGCACCACGGGAGGCTGACACACGGGACGTGCATTGGGTTAGACCGGACTTGGTTGCAGAGGTGCAGTTTCTCGGAATAACGGAAGACGGTTTGCTTCGACATGCGAGCTTTCAAGGGCTACGCGAGGATAAGCAACCAGGACAGGTACAACTCGAGCTCCCCCAAAAGAGCCCGGCGCCCGCGGCGTCTGAGTCCAAAACGGAGTCACGCTCTCGCACGTCCAAATCTGGCCACGTCTCGGGGGCAAGCAACGAATCGACGCCGCACTCGGAGCTGCTCCGCGGCCTCACGCACTCGAATAAGGCTATCTACCCGGAGATGGGGGTCACCAAACAAGAACTCGCCGAGTATTACGCGGCGATCGCGACGTACATGCTGCCCCACGTGGCTAAACGTCCCCTCACGCTCGTGCGCTGCCCGAATGGGAGGGACAAGGCGTGTTTCTTCCAGAAACACCCCAGCCAAGGGGCACCTGACGCGATCAAGGCGGTCATGGTGCGCGAAAAGGAAGGTAAGGCGCCGTACGCCGTGGTGGACGACGTCGCGGGATTGATCGCGCTCGTGCAACTCGCCGTGCTCGAAATTCACACCTGGGGATCGCACGCCGACACGCCCACTAAACCAGACCTACTCGTGTTTGACTTGGATCCCGACGTCGAGTTGCCGTTTGCGGAGGTGATTACGTGCGCAAAGAGGACACGAAGCCTGTTCGAAGGCTTAGGTCTCGAGAGTTTCGTGAAGACTACCGGCGGCAAGGGCTTGCATGTATGCGTCCCAATCGTGCCGGATTTGGAATGGGACGAGGTGAAGGCCTTCTGCAGACGCGTGGCGCAAGAGATAGCAAAACAAGAACCAGACAAATATCTCGATGTCGCAAACAAGTCCAAACGCAAGGGCAAGATCTACATTGATTACCTGCGTAATGCACGGGGTGCCACCTTCATTGCCCCGTACTCGACCCGAGCAAGAGAAGGGGCGCCAATAGCTACGCCTCTCGAGTGGGACGAGCTTTCCCCCCGCCTCGTGCCTGCCCAATTCAACCTACGCACACTCGCTCAACGGCTAGCGAAGATTGGGAGCGACCCTTTTGCTCGCATGCAAAGCCTTCATCAGCGACTGCGGCCGTAGCGACCGCACAAACCCAGTAGTCCAAATCCATTGTCAAATGTTGACGTCGGAGCTGAATCGTTCGACATTCGCACGGGCAAGTGCACAATCGTTAGGAGCGCTGAACGCCGAACGAGGTGAGATGGTCAACCATTCAACTAGGAGCGCGTCCGTGAGGTGCTCGTGCTAACTGCGAATCGGCACCGGTTGAGCTCAGAAACCGCCAAACCCGATCGGGTACACTGGGTCCGTCGGGTTTTCTCCCGTCGCTCCGCACAGCAGGAACAACCGAGCTTTGGGTCGTCTTCGGAGTTGGAGCAGATTCGCCTTCTCGATGGCGGCGATCAAGCATATCCCCGAATGCTTGAGGCCATAGTGCAGGCGCAGCACCAGATCTACCTCGAGGTGTACTCCTTTGCCATCACAGGCATTGGTAGAGACTTCGTCGCGGCGTTGGCTGCGGCCGCGGGGCGCGGAGTGGAGGTGACGGTAGTGATGGACGGATGGGGCTCTGTCCTATCTGGACGCGCCGTGGCTGCGGAGTTGCGGGCAGCAGGATGCACTGTTCAGATCTATCACCGGCTGCTCGCACTGCTTAAAGGTCGGTTTGGTCGCACTCATCGAAAGCTCCTCCTCGTCGACGAGTGCGTGGCCTTCATTGGCGGGATCAATATCGGTGATGAAAACGTGCAACGCGGATTGCGTCCGGGTTGGGCTGATTTGGCGCTCGAAATCCGCGGGATCCACCGCCTCCGGCTGAGCCAGTTGCTGCGGGGCAGACCAGTGCGATCCGTGTGCGGTAACTTGAGCATCGACATCAGTGGGCTCGGTGGAGGGTGGCGCATGAGGCGGCGCTACGTAACGGCATTTTCGCGGGCCGAGAAACGCATTTTGCTCGCCCACGGGTACTTCCTACCCGATCGTCGAACCATTCGTTCGATCATCGCGGCAGCTAGGCGAGGGGTGGAGGTTGGGTTGGTGCTAGCGGGACACAGTGATGTTCCATTGGTTCGCGCGGCAACCAGGCGCCTATATCGTCGCTTGCTTGCCGCTGGGGTTCACATCTACGAATGGAGCGGTTCCGTCCTCCACGCAAAGGTCGCAACCGTGGACGGGCACTGCCTATTGATTGGTAGCTTCAACTTGGATCCGTTTTCGCTCGCCAACCGAGAAGTTCTGGTTAGGGTCAACGAGCCGAGCCTCGTCAGCGAGGGTGAACAGTGGATCCAGAACAAGCTGTCCAAATCTACGGCGATTTCTGCCCTACAGCTCGAGTCGCCACTGCACAAATGGATCTGGGATCCGATTGGTGCACTGGTGGCGGCATTGGTCGAGTTCATCAGCCGTTTGCTAGCGGGCCGCCGCCGCCACAAGCGCCGACTGCGTCCGGCGATTGAGCCGTCCACAGCCCCGGCACAGAAGCACTGAGCCCCTGCTCCGGGTTGTAGCAAGTGACGGCCTCACGGCCACGTTCACTCGTGCTGATGCTTCTGTCGTTCAATAATCGGGTCGTTCTCTTCGTCCGCGTTCCCCGGTTGTGCCGCCGAACTCGACCAGTAGCTCACCCGTCCGTAATGCTGATAGAGTCGCATTTCGTAGTCGCGATCAACTGCAACGGAAGGGTCCCACTCTGGACTATCCTTGACCGCTTGCCTTGTCATGTCGACATAGAGTACCTGCTCGAACCAGTCGATGCGAGAGGCCCATTCTGGAGCCACTAACACCTTCTTTCCCAACCACCAGTTGCTCGTGTCGATAACCAGATAGCGGACGCCCCAGATATCGTCCTCAAGGATATAATCATCGACGTGGCCCATCGAGCCATCGGTCGCTTGGATAGTGTATCCCCGCAGTTCTCGCGCGCTTCGCAGGTGCACGTCTGCCGCTTGTTCGCGGCTGACCGGCGACGTTTCTAGCGAAGCGTTTGCAACCAGGACGGCCGGCGAAGGTGATACCGACGTGGTGTCTGTGGAGTTCCAGTACGGTGGATAGCCATAGTAGCTATAAAGATCCAGCTCGCGCTGTCGTGACACGGGCTTGCGCGCATCGATGTCGGGACTGTTCTTCACTGTGTCCTTGGTGAGTGCTAACTGGACTCGTGAGGCTGACCACTCCACCTCAACCACGGAGCTTGGGGCAATCAGTACCTGTCGTCGATCGAGCAATCCACCAGTCTCGATGACCAAGTAACGGATCACCCAACGCTCATCGTCGATCAGGAAATCATCCACCCTGCCAATCTTGCCGTCGGCAGCGCACACGATGTAGTTCTCAATCTCTTTTAGACTACGCAACATGGTCGACCTGTGTTTTCAGCGCGTGATCTGAGCACGCAGCCTGAAGGCATGCAGGAAGAATGCCAAACGTGTGATGCGCTTGCGCCCTCGTTGCGTTCTACGAGTGGAAGACGCGGGAACTGACGCGCAAGGGTCGATTGTGCCCCTCATACCAGCACCCGTGCAAGCTGATGCACCGCCACCGCTTTTGCGCGTGGCACGCATGATGCGTTCTTCCGC
>JBLNFG010000770.1:0-10132 GCA_050263495.1 Myxococcales bacterium
CATTATCGAGGCCCGACCCGTGGCTGAGCTTACGGTAAAAGGCCGCACGGAACCGGTCGTGACGTACGTGCTCACAGGGCTCCGCGTCGAGACGTAGCGTTGCCGGAGCTTACAGTAAAAGGCCGCACGGAACCGGTGGAGACGTACAGGGAACGTGGTAAGCGGCCGCGACGCATGCTCAGCTCAAAGGCGCAGCGTATAAGCGTGGCACTCGGCGCACGTGCATCATTCCTCGTCGACGACCATCGGTTCGCGTTCGGCGAGAAACCTGTCGATTTGACGTTGACTAGTAGGGGAAAGACGCAGGAATCGCACTCCCATGCCGGGAGGAATATTGCTTTGTTCGGAGTACTCACGCACCCATCGAACCTCCCCCAGCGCTTGGACCACCACTTCGCTGTTCGGGAGGTGAATGCAGAGTTCGAGTGTATTGCCGACGTCCCTCAATAGGTGCGTCGCAATGAATACTCCGGCCGCCGAAAGATTTTCTACGAAGCCGACGTAGAAGTTGTGTTCGCTATCCAAACTAACGTCGAGTTCAACTCGGTAGCGCGGGGCTCCGCGCCGTTGGACTGCCCCCAAGGGGCCCGAAGAGAATTCGGAGTTTTCTTGCACGCCGCTCGATTCCGGTTCCGCACATTCATCTCGCCTCTCGCAAGCCAAGGTATCGATTCTGTGCTGCATCTTTCTTGGATCCCTTGTCCGCTCAGAAGCGTCTTCGGTCCGCACAGTCCCGGGCGCGCGTGCTGGCGCGCCGTTCTCAAGGGAGCAGACGGCGGACTCCGTCGCGATGATGAGGCCAGCGATGCGATTTAGACGACGGAACAACCCCGCTGCAGCGGCCGTCTGGTCGAATCCAGTGCCCAAAGAGGGAACCGACATCGTCGGTAGGGCGCGAGGCGAACCTTGGCGAGTTGGTTCAGCTTCGCTCCAGCATTACCGAATCTTCTGAGGTGAGGGGTGGTGCGTGACGGTCCAGCCGCTCCGGCTGGACCAGGATCGATGACGCGCTTACGCGACCTGGACCTGACCGTCCGCAGCTGCTGGGCTCTCGGAAGCCGGGACAGTAGTGCCGCGCAACGCGTTTGCTGCGGCGAGCGACTCACTGCGGCTGACCGCGCCTTCGTTGATCTTCACGCTGACAATGCGGGAAACGCCGGGCTCACCCATTGTGACGCCATACAGTGTGTCTACCGATTGCATCGTCTTTCGGATGTGAGTGATGACGATAAACTGAGAACGTGCGGTCATGGCGCGGATCGCGTCGTTGTAGCGGCCCACGTTTGCCTCGTCGAGTGGTGCGTCAACCTCGTCCAGAATGCAGAACGGCGAAGGCTTGTACTGGAAGATCGCGAAGATTAGGGACGTCGCGGTCAGAGCCTTTTCGCCGCCGCTCATCAGTTCGATATTGCCCAGCTTCTTCCCAGGCGGTTGTGCCACGATATCGACACCTGTCGCGAGCAAGTCTTCCGGATCTGTCAATACCAACTCTGCTCGTCCACCGTGGAAGTTGCGAGTAAACGTCTTCTTGAATAGCTCGTTGACTGCATCGAATGCTTCTCGGAATCGCTTGCGCGAGTCCTTGTTCATCAACTTGATCGCCTTCTCAAGGTCGTCCAGGGCCTTCTCGAGATCGACCTTCTGCGAATGAAGCTCGACGTATCGTCGCTCAGCGTCCTCGTACTCCACCTTTGCGTCGAGGTTCACAGGGCCCATGCGATCGATCAGCTGAGTCAGCTCGTCGATCCTGCGGTGCTGCTCCGGATCGGGCTGAGGCCGCAAGTGGTAGTCGCCTATGACCGTGGGCAGCTCCAGACCGCGGAACTTTTCCCGCACGGACTGCAACAGGTGATCGTGCTCGATTCGCAACCGCGTCAAGGCCATTTCTGCGGTGCGTACGAGGGAATCGACGCCCTCCAGTTCCTCGCGCACACTGCGCAATCCTTGCTCCCGCTCCGCCAAAGTGCGGCGCAGCACATCCAGGCGCTCTCGCATGTCTTCGAGCCGAGCATGGAAATCCTTAGCCCGCGCCGCGGCATTGATTCGGCCTTCTTGAGCCATCATTGCGCGAGCCGCCGTTTCACCAAATGCCACGGCGGACTCGCGTGCGTCATCAACTAGCCGCCTCGCCCGAGTGTCGAGATCCATCAACGATCGCTCGCTACGATCGAGCGCAGACTTGGCCGCGTCGATCTGTTCCCGAACCTGCGCCAACCGAATCTTGCGCTCTGTCACGGTCGCGTTCTGCGCTGCAACGCGTTCACGCCATTCAGCTGCGCTCTCACTCGCTCGGCCGAGTTGCTCGTTAAGCCGTGCCACCTCGGCGTGCAACTCATCGAGGGCCAGGGTGGAGGTCTCCGCTTCATTACGGCAAGCTTCCAGTTTCTGCTCGATTTCGCCTACGTCACGCTGCAAGGCATCGCGTCGTGTTGTCGAGCGGGCCAACTGATCCAGCGTCGAAGTCAGATCCTTCTCCGCGGTCACATGGGCCAATTCTCCCTGGTGAGCGACTTGTCGAGCGTGTTCGAGCGCCGCGGACGTTTCAGCAACGCGGGCTCGCAAGGCGGTATGCTCTTCAGCAATGCGAGTGTGGTGAGCCTCGAGCTTTACGACCTCCTCACCGAGCACACGCAATTCGCGTTTCTGTTCAACCAAGTGAGCGGCAATTTCGTCACCCGTACCACCGCCCACCACGCCACCTGGGCGAATTACTGTTCCGTTCAGCGTTACGAACGTGCAGTCGCCCAGGCGCGGGATGAGTCGCAGTGCAGTCTCTGCACTATCGACCACAATTGCATCACCGACCAACGACCGAGCCAACGCTTCGTCTTGTGCTGCATATCGGAGTGCGTCTATCAAGAAGCCAACCACGCCAACGCCTTCTTGACTGTCGGGCGACGGTAGAATTGGACGTCTTCCCGCTACGTACGGAGGGCACGCCGCGATAACGTGGGCACGTCCGCGCTTGTCGCATCGGAGCCGTTCGAGAAGAGCGACGCCACGAGCAAGATCGGAAACTACGGCGTACTGAAGTCGTTCACCCAGTAAACCAGCCAACGCGTTCTGTATCTCGGTAGGCGCCTCGATTCGGTCGGCAACCAAACCGAGCACAGCGGGATCTCCGTAGGAGAGCAGAGCGCGTGCGCCGACGCCAACCCCTTCGTGCTTGCGATGGAGATCTTCGAGGGCACGTAACCGATTGCGTTTCACCCCGAGTTCGTTTTTCGATGCGTCCACGGCGCGCTCGCTCTCGAACAGGCGTGCACGTAAATCGTTGACGGATAGTTCGAGTGCGGCTCGTTCTTCGACACTAAGTCGCTTTCCTTCGAGGAGCTCCGCGACATTTTGCTCAAGTGCTGTGCGTCGTGCCTCCAACTCGCCAAGTTCCGTGGTGAGGTTGGCCAAATCCGTCTCGAGCCGGTCACGACGACTGCGCAGATCGGAGTGCTTCTGCTCCAGAGCATCGAGTCGAGCCGATGCAGCCGCTGCCTGATTGCTTGCCTGCCCGACGCGACTACGAAGCGTCTGCACCTGTTCGCCGGCGCGTTGTTCTTCGACGCGCAGGACATCCAGTGACTCGAGTTCAGCCGCCGCATCTTGCTCCCGCGTCTGCCGGTCGCGACCGAGTTCGGCCGCGCGCCGCTCCAACTCCTCCTGCTCGGTGAGTAAGGTCGCAATCCGCCCGGCTACATCCTTCTGCTCGATCTCGATCGCGCCGAGCTTGTCGTTTAGATGTGCCATGCGATCGCGGCAGCGCTCGCCTTCGGCTAGGAATGTCGAGGCTTCGTTGTCCGCTTCGAATGCGGCCTTCGCCGTTTCATCCGTTTCGCTCTCGAGTTGGAGCGCTGCTACCCGCTGATCTTCAAGGCCATCATCGAGAGATTCCAGCTGCCCGCGCAGCGCTTCCGCTTTGGTCGAGTTTTCTTCGTAGAGTTCTGCTTGGACACGCGACGTTACGACAAATTCGAGGTACTTGTGCGAGGCCTCGTGCAGCGATAGGTCTTCGAGCTCGTGCCGATAGTCGAGGTAGCGTTCGGCTTTCGCCACTTGACGCTTAAGCGAATTACGCGAGCGTTCAATTTCGCTAACGATGTCTGTGATGCGTAAGAGATTCTGTCGCGTCAGCTCGATCTTGCGCTCCGCCTGCTTGCGTCGCTGCTTGTACTTGGTGATTCCGGCAGCCTCTTCGATGAAGATGCGCCGATCTTCGGGGCGAGCGCTTACGATTTGCCCAATCTTGCCCTGCTCGACAATCGAGTACGCCTTCGTTCCTACGCCTGTTCCAAGAAAAAGCTCAGTGATATCTCGCAAGCGAACTTGGGTCTTGTTGATCAAGTACTCGCTAGTGCCGTCCCGAAACAGCCTGCGGGTGACGGCAATCTCCGGGTACAATCGATACTCTTCGGGAAGCTCGGCGGCGTGCTCCGGATCTGAGTTGTCGAAGGTGCTGGTAACTTCAGCGAACCCGTGGGGCCCGCGCGACTCTGAGCCGTTGAAGATGACATCTTCCATCGACTTGCCGCGCAGGTGCTTGGCGCTCTGTTCGCCCATGCACCACCGGATTGAATCTACGATGTTCGACTTGCCGCAGCCGTTGGGACCGACGATACCGATCACGTCGTGGTCGAAATGAATCATCGTGCGATCGACGAACGACTTGAATCCGCAGATTTCGAGCGACTTAATATGCATCGAATCGTTCCTGTTGGCCCCTTAGCCGCTACCTGCAATGGTTCTGAGCTTACTCAACCCAGAGCCTCTCCGCGTGAGCAGAGTGTCATATGTTGTGATGTATGGTCACGCCGCATATTGCAGTAAAGCCCCTTCTACGCGCGAGCTCCGGACCAGGCAAGGGCGAATGTACGGGAGGGGCGTAGGTCGTCCAACAGGACTTTTGCCGGAGATTTGTGCATCTCCCAGTAATTTGTTCAGTAAGCCGCGAGGCCAACCAAGATTCTTCGCAACTTTGACCTGCTTGTGTCGACACGCAGGCCGGGTGGAGATTCGGGTTGTCAGCGGTGCTGCCATCGAGGCCTGGCTACGAAGTTCGTCGAAATACAGAACGATGTTCGACTCAGAACTGCCGTAGTTGCGGTTGACAGAACACAAACGAAGGCCCATCTAGGCCTGGATCAAGAAGGTGGATCCGACATGACGTATGACTATCTATGCACGAGCTGTGGCCACAGTTGGGAAGCGGAGCAACGCATCTCCGAAGATCCGCTGAAACAGTGTCCAGTCTGCAAGGAGATGTCCGCCAAGCGTCAGGTGTCCGGGGGGGCTGGCTTCATTCTCAAAGGTGGCGGGTGGTATTCGGACCTGTATAGCAGCAGCCCAAAAGCTGCCAAGAGCAGTGAGAAACCCGCCGAAAGCAGCACATCCGCCTGTGCATCGGGGGCTTGCGGCACTTCGGCGTGCCCGGCCGCTTCTTCCGCTTCCTCGCCTTCTAGCTAGGCGCGTTCGCTGCGCGCGTCCCCGGCTTTGGACTCCGACCGCCGAGTGTGGGAGCGCGCTCGCCTGCAATAACCGACGCATCCTGTGGCTGAGGCAGAATGTGTGTCCGCGGGGTTGCACCTCGGAACTCTGGTGTCCACTGCTTGCCCGCGAACCATCACGAGGAAGCCGTCTCCGTTGAGTTGGCCCCTCAGCGAGGCTCGTGAGAGGAATTTGTCGACCGCGCCACTAGACGTTCGACAGATTGTCGTATCTATCTAGGAGGTATGTACACATCGCCTGGTTTGGCGGTTGAGGCACCAACCACGAATGGTGGGGGAGTAACACGTGCAATGGTCGCGATGTCCGCGCCTCCACGCTGCAAGACGTTGAACTCGAAGGAGGGTGAGGAACGTGAGGAGCAAGCTGCGTTGACCCATTTTTGCCCACGCAGCGAGTATCATATGACTGAGACCCTGCGCGGAGCCATTTTCAAGATGGCAACAAGGGGGTGGCGCTCGCTGACTAAGCGTTCACCGCTGTTACTACCGGCACTCATGTTGACTGGCTTTCCCCTAGGCTGTGGAGGTGCCCAGGAAAGCATCGTTCCGACCGTAGCCTCGCACGCGCCCACCCAAGCCGAGATCGATGCCGATCCGCTCGCCTTATTGCCCGGCGGCGTCGTAGGCTTCGCGCGCATTGAGGCACCCGAAGCGTTTCGGACCGCATTTGGCCCCAACGTGTTGCAGTTGGCGCGGCAGCTGGCGCCGTTGCCTCCGTCATCAGGCTTCGTCATGGAGCGCGATCTTGAGCGGGTGTTCCTTGGGTTCTATTCGATCCAGGGTGCCGACCTGGCCGGAGTCGCTGTGGGGCACTTTGACCTTGAAGCAATACGGGCCGCGGCCCAATCCGCTCTGACGCCCACGGCTGGCGCCTCTCTGGTACAGAGCCCCTACGCCGGGCAGACGCTCTACACGGTCAGTAACATGGGCTTCTGCGTGTTGACGGCCCGAACCGCGCTATTTGGGAGCGAAACAGGCATCCGTCGCGCGCTCGATCGGATCCGCGAGGGCAGAGCACAGCGCCGCCTTCCAACTTGGACCAATGATCTCTTGGATTCGAAGCAGGCTCCAATTGGATTGGGAATCGACCTCCGTGCCAACGCGCTTTCGGACACCATCCGCCAACAGGCGAGCTTCGTCGAGGGGCTCGAGGCAGCGAGAGCTCGAGGGAATTTTGCCGCGCCCGGGCTGAATCTTGCCGCCAGCCTTCGTTATTCGAGTGCCGACCAGGCCAACCTCGGCGCGCAACGGGTAGTTCAAACTCGCGAGCTGCTCTCCCAAGCCGGATTCTTGATGGCCCTGTTCGGGATCGCGCAGCCTATCGAACGTCTAGAGGCCCGGCCCAACGCGTCCGAGGTAGATGTCGTGCTCTCTGCGAACGGTGTGACCCTTGGACGTCTGATCTCCCAGGCGACGCCGATTATTACGGCCGCCGCGAAGTCCGGAATGGTTGCAAACCCGATCGCAAAGTAGACAACTCGGTGAGTGCGCTATGCTCGGGCGTCCTAACTAGGCCGCTCGGCGTTGAGGTCCGCGGCAAGTTCGGAGCTAGCTCGACCCATCGCGAAATCCGAGAATCCTATGAGTACGCTTTGCGTCACGCCCGTCCAAGGGCCCCTACGTGGACAAGTCCGCGTCCCAAGCGACAAGAGCATCAGTCATCGCG
Source organism: Myxococcales bacterium (assembly GCA_050263495.1). Lineage (GTDB taxonomy): Bacteria > Myxococcota_A > Polyangia > Polyangiales > Polyangiaceae > FEN-1139. Next base: position 7,162 of record JBLNFG010000770.1, read on the forward strand.
CGCTAATTTTCGCCGCGCTTGGCGCGGGCCGCTCGCGGCTGCTGAGGTTTTCTTACGGCGAAGACAACGTGAGCACGCTTCGTGCGATGCGCGCCATGGGCGTTCCGATCCAAGACGACGGCAAGGGTGCTTTGGTTGTTGACGGCGTGGGGCTAGATGGTTTGCGAGAAGCTGGCGAGCTTGATTGTGGCAACTCTGGCACCACCATGCGGCTCTTCTGTGGACTGCTCGGCGCGCAGCCCTTTCGTTCGCGCTTGATCGGTGACGCTTCGCTCTCGAGTCGGCCAATGCTGCGCGTTGCTGGGCCGCTCCGTGAGCGCGGCGCAATCATCGAAGGTCGGCCCCATCCCAAGCGGCCCTCGGATATTACCGCGCCCCTCGAGATAGGTCCGCTTGCGGGGGGGCATCGTCTCAAGGCTTACGAGTATGCAATGCCGATCGCGAGCGCTCAGGTCAAGAGCGCACTCTTGCTGTCGGGGCTATACGCCGAGGGCCCGACCGTATTGAGTGAACCAACACTTTCTCGCGACCATACCGAACGAATGTTGAGCGCGTTAGGGGTGCCGCTCGAGATCCGTGGCACCTCCGTGCGCCTCGAGCCTCCGACGAATCGCCGCGCGTTGAGCGCTTTCGAAGTCACGTTGCCCGGGGATCTGTCATCCGCCGCGTTCCCACTGGTGGCTGCCGCTATTGTCCCGAACAGCGAGGTAACCATCGAGGGGGTTGGCCTGAACCCGACACGTACCGGCATCTGCGACATCCTGAGCGCATTTGGCGTTTCATTGCAGATTGAATCCGAGCCATCGCCCCTGGGGGAGCCGACCGGCGCGGTTCGGCTTGCGTCAAGCGGCGGCTTGCTTGCCCAGCGAGTGGAAGGTGAGGTTGCCGTACGAGCCATTGATGAGATCCCGATTGCCTGTGCCTTGGCGGCGCGGGCTAAGGGACGCACTGAATTCCGCGACATCGCCGAGTTGCGCGTGAAAGAGAGCGACCGGATCGCCGTGATGGCTACCGTGTTGCGCGCCTTTGGGGTCGAGTGTGACGAGAAGCCCGACGGACTAGTGGTTGAGGGACAACCGGACCGCCCGCTCACGGCCGCACGCGTGTCCAGTCGCGGCGATCATCGTATCGCCATGTCGGCGGCGGTGCTCGGTTTGGTTGCCAAGGGAACGACGCAAATCGACGATGCTGAATGCATTGCGACCAGCTTTCCAGGTTTCGTTGACGTGCTGCAGTCGCTAGGTGCGAAGCTCGAGGAACGCTCATGAGCCGACGGTTTCCTGTTGTTGCCATCGATGGCCCCGCGGGCGCAGGAAAGAGTACCGTGACGCGCGGCGTGGCCCGTGCGCTGTCGTTTCTGGTTCTCGATACCGGCGCAATCTACCGCTCCGTCGCGCTGCTCGCCCGCAGAGCACAGCTCGACTGGTCAGACGCAACGGCCATTGCTGAGCTTGCTGGCGACCTCGCGCGGCGCAGTGCCATCGAGTTTCGCCCAGGTGGCGATGGTGGCCAGAGTGTATGGGTGAATGGGGAGGATGTCTCTGTTGCCATCCGCACTCAGGAGATGAGTGAAGGGGCCAGCCGCGTATCGTCGATTCCCGAGGTGCGGGCTGCATTGCTCGACCTACAGCGTGCAGTTGGGCGCGCCGGTGGGGTCGTAGTTGAGGGCAGGGACATTGGGAGCGTTGTGTTTCCGGACGCTGAGGCCAAGTTCTTCCTTACGGCGAGCGTTGCGGTGCGAGCCCAACGACGGTTCGATGAGCTGATTGGACGAGGAGCGGTGACGGAGCTTGCGATGGTGGCGCGGGAGGTCGAGGAACGCGACGAGCGAGACCGGAACCGCGCCATTGCGCCTTTGATCCAAGCGCCCGACGCGATCCTGGTAGACAGTTCCGAGATGACGGTCGATGAAGCGATCGATTGTATCGTTAGGCGGGTGCGAACCATCACGGGTCGGATGCAAGAAAAGAATTGATGATTGGGCGGGCACTCATTACCAGCTTCGCGGTCGTGCTAACCGCGTGCACGCCGCCCTCGCGTCAGACTCCGCGAGCTCCAGCCCCTTCTGCGCTTCTGCCGCAAGCGATCTTGCCGGCTGATCTCGATGCAGTGATTTGGTTCGACCTCACGCGACTGCGAGATTTATGGACGACTCAGCCGGACCTGCAGATTACCCGTGTGCTGACTGCGTATGGAGTGCTCGACGCGAATCCCGGCGAGCCCGATGCCGATTACTGGCGGAGCGTTGTCTCGCACTCTGAGCGGCTCTGGGTAGCTTGCCGTCCGTCGAGCGAAGGATGTCGCGATTCAGTGGTGCTTGCGCGTGGCAGCTTCGCTCAATTCGAGCCTCGCAAGCTGCTCGGTCGACTTCAGCCCGCGGTGGATCTCGGCGCTGGATGGTTTCGGTACGATCGCGGTGGAGAGCTTCGGCGTGCTCAACCGGCTAGAATCTATCTGGCAGCGCCCGACCAGTGCGTGACGGCGCCACTTGCAGAACTTGACGCTGTGGAGCGCAACCTTGAATTGGGTCGGGGCGAACCTGCGCTTTCAGTGGAGGAGCGAGGTCTCTTGTCGATGACCCTGCGGGGTCCCGCGATTGCGGCTCTCGTAGCCTCCCGGTCGCCTTCTGCCGCGCGACTTTTGAGTGATGTCGACATCATTCGAGCTTGGCTCGCTCTGAATACGCAGGAACTCGAACTCAACGTTGTCGCCGCATTCGGAGAACCGGAGCGCGCAGCACGTTCAGGTCGGGTGCTATCAATGCTCCTGCAATCAGAAGAGCTGTGGAAGAGTTTGGGAGCGAGCTTCGCCCCGGCGGTTGAAGTTGTGGACCGTGACGTTACGATCCGTCTGCGGTTTCGAGCACAGGCTCAGCCCGCGCACTCCTCGGGCTTGGGCAACTAGAGTCTTGCGCACTCGGAAATTGGCCGACGGGCGGACGGCGCGTGATTAGCTGGGAGATTGCGAGTGC
>JBLNFG010000771.1:0-4785 GCA_050263495.1 Myxococcales bacterium
CCCCTGGTGAGATACGACCTCAAAGACCGGGGCGGGGTCATTGGCTTCGACGAGATGATGGGGCGACTCGCGAGCTGCGGCATCGACATCGAGAAAGAGTTGGCCGAGGCAGGTATCGCGCAGACCGTATGGAAGTGGCCGTTCGTCTTCGTCTACGAGCGCAGCGACCTCTCGGCGAGCTTGTACGCCTTTCTCGTGTACCCGGAGACCATTCGCAAGGCCCTGCAAGAGAGGGAGCTGCAGAAGCGTGTGACTGGGAAGTTTGCGATGATGACCCGCTTCGATCAGAAGAACAATCAGTACCTGGAGATCAATGTGGAGCTCAAGGGCGGCGAGCAGGCGCACTCAGGTCTGGGTGAGAACATCCAACAGACCGTGACACGTTGGCTGCTCGAGGAGAACTCGGAGTTTCGCAAGACCCACGCCGAGCTGGGGCACCGAATCGCCCCGCGCATCGTCTTGCTTCCCTATGAGGATCCCTCGCACTTCAAGCCTGGTCGCAAACAACAATGGGTGGTTCGAAGCGCATGAACGAAACACTGTCAGCGTCGACTTGGATGCCACAAAGGCTGTCGTTCCACGAATTGGACGCGCTCAGAAACGCGCATCCTGAACTCATCGTCGTGGATCGGTATCCGGAGCTGCTGCAGGAGCTGTTCCTGCTCCGCAATCCGAAGTACCGCTACGACAAGAACTACGCACCGGCTCTCCAGGCGTTTCGCGCCGAGCATGCCCAAGGCAAGGACGACACACTGTGTGGCGAATGGTTCTACTATTCCTGGTCGAACACCCTCGTCCATGTCCTTGCCGATCAACTCCACCAAGAGCTGCGCACCGGACGCAATCGCAATCTCATCACGCGGGACGAGCAGAGCGCCTATTACCAGGGGACGGTGGCGGTGTTGGGGCTCAGCGTGGGCTCGCACGTGGCAACGACCATCGCCATGACCGGTGGCGCGATGCACCTACGTCTCGCGGACCCGGACACCATCTCGGGAGACAATCTGAACCGCATCCGCGCTGGCTACCCTGCCGTGGGAACCAAGAAGTCGGTCCTCGTGGCTCGGCAGATCTTCGAGATCAATCCCTATGCCGACATTCGCATCTATCCGGACGGGCTGACCGAAGAGAACCTCGATGCGGTGCTGGACGGCGTCGACGTGGTGGTCGAGGAGATGGACAACCCGTTCTTCAAGCTGAAGATCCGCGAGGTGGCGAGGGCACGAGGGATCCCGGTCGTCATGGGCACCGATAATGGCGACGGAATCATCACGGATGTGGAACGATTCGATCTCGATGCCGGTCGCCCCATCCTGCACGGGAAGCTCGGTCGAGTGACTTCCTCGGCGTTGCGCACCATGTCCCCACGCGATCTGCCCCGAGTCGCCGCGCGAATTGCCGGCGCCGACCGCGCTGTCCCGCGAATGCTCGAGTCGGTGACTCAGGTGGGACAGACCCTCTATTCCTGGCCCCAACTGGGCACCGCCGCGAATCTCTGCGGCACCGTCGTCTCGTACCTGGTGCGGCGGATCCTTCTGAAGGATCCGCTAATTCGCTCGGGGCGCTACGAAGTGAGCCTCGATGCCATTTTCGAATCGGGATACGAGCGGCGCTGGCTGTCGCGCAAGATGGCGTTCCTTCGCTTCCTCAAGGTCATGAAAGGGAACAACTGATGCTCAGAGCGACCATCGAAGAAATTCTACAACTGGCCGTTCACGCGCCGTCCGGCGACAACTCCCAGCCCTGGCGGTTCGAAGTGACGGATTCCGTCGTCGACATCCACAACCTCCCGGAGAAGGACAATCCGGTCCTGAACTACCGGCAGCGCGGCTCCTATGTCGCGCACGGCGCGCTGGTGGAGAACGTCGTGTTGGCTGCCGGGAAGCTGGGCTGTGCGGCGGATGTCTTGCCGTTCCCCACGCCCGCGAACGAGGCTCACACTGCCCGGATATCGCTGAAACAAGCGGACGTCCAGTGCTCCCCCTTAGTCGACTGCATCCTTCGCAGGCACACCAATCGCCGGCCCTATCGATCCGATCCCATCTCTAGCGCGCAGCTCAGCTTCCTGATGGACTGCGTGCGCGAGCTCTCGAGCCCTGGCGAGATCTCATTTGCGTTCACGCAGGAAGCCGACCAGAAACGAACACTCGCCGAATGCGCCAGCAGCATCGAACAGGTGATTCTCGAGAGCGAGCTCTTGCACGGCCTCCTCTTCAAAGATGTAGTCTGGTCGCAAGCGGAGGAGTCCAAGCGGCGCTCGGGCATGTTCATCAAGACCATGGAGCTCGCACCCCCCCAGCAGCTCGCGTTCCGCATGGCCAGCAACTGGACTGTCATGCAGACACTGAACGGCCTGGGACTCTCGCGCTTCATCGCGCGGCAGGATGCCAAGCTCTACGCCACTGGCGCCGGCATGGGCGCCCTGCTGGTTCGGGAGAGCGCGGGCTCGAGGGACTTTCTTCTGGTGGGGCGCGCGATGCAACGGATCTGGCTCACCGCCACTCAGCTCGGACTTCACGTGCAGCCACTCGCAGGTCTACTGTTCGCAGCGATGACGCTCGAAGGCGGAGGCGACCATCAGTTCTCGTCGAGACACGCGGACATCATCAGGGCCAGCGACCGTGCCATCCGCGACACGCTGAGGCTCGGCCCCGAGCGTCGTGTGGCCATGATGTTTCGACTGGGCCAGGCTGCCCCGCCGTCAGCGGTCTGCTCGAAGAAACCGCCGCAAGTGGAGCTCCTGCAGGCATGAGCACCCGCGCAGCCTACGAAACCATTGGCATCGTCTTTGTCGGCCCCATCATCGGCATGCCGCCCTCTCTGCTCGACTCGTTCGCACCGCTGGCAGAGCGGGGCCTTGCCATTGAGGGCGTGGACATCTTCGAAGGACAGATGGTTCGAAGGAACATGCGAACGGTCCTCGGCATGACCGTTTTGCCCGGCAGCCACAAGCGAAGAGTTCGCTTTGCCAATGCCTTCGACGAGGCGCTCCTGTTTGGTCATATCCGGAACCGGATCGAACGACTCAAAGAACGAGGCCGCACCAGACTCATCCTCGGGGGCATGAGCGGCGGATTCATCTTCGCTTCGCGCATGGTCCAATCGCCGTCCGATCCAGAGCTTGGCTTGAACACCGTCTCGTCTGCGCACCCAATCGCCGGTCTCTTTGGCATCTCTCCCATTGTTTTCTATCCTCCGGGGGTCACGCGCCTCGGGGCTGACCTAGCGCTCGTCCCATCGAACATCCCTACTGCTCTCGTTTGGGGCGACGGGGACGACATCGTTCCCGTTGGCACCATCGAGCACAGCGAACGCATCGCACGGCAACACCAGCACCTGCATTGCCGGACCATTCGCGGGCCGCAAGTGGGCGTGAAGGAGGGCTGCGTGAGGCACCAGTTCTTTGGTGGTCGAGACTTCATCGGCCCTTTGAAGAACGCCTTCTGGAACGAGCGGGCGCAACGGCTCGCCATCGAAGAGCTTCAGACGCTCATCGACAAGACCCGCGTGCAAGGCGGGTGCGAGCTGCAAACTGGCAGCGGACTGTGACGCTAGAGTTTGCAGCGTCACGTGTCTCAGTCTTGTGCGACGGAGTGACGAATGGAGCGGAGACTGCCACGGATTGCGGGGCGGATTGCGTGCCGTGTGCGCCGGGGAAAGCCTGCAAGCAGAATAGTGATTGTTCCAGCCAGCTTTGCGACAATGCACCACTGTGCACGATACCAAGTTGCACCGACCGCATCCTCAACGGCTCGGAGAGCGACGTAGACTGCGGTGGAGCCTGCACCGGATGCTCCAGCGGCTTACGTTGCTCGATCGACGCGGACTCCGAGTGTCTGAATCACTTCGTCATCTTTGGGGAACGGCACCTTCGGCACCTGCATCGCGAGTTCGCTCCACATTATCTGGGAGAGCGGTTCCATCAAGGCCTTGATGATCGCGCCAAGGATCGCATCCGAGAGCGACGAATCAGGAACCGGTGCGATCCGATGTCGCCCACATTTCGGCGGGCTGCCCAACATCTACAGCCGAGAGGCGGCCTGAGGATGACGTATGATTTTCCTGACATTCCGGCGTTCGGGAACCTAAGGAACGTCGAGCCAGCGGTGTCACTGCATGCCGCCTCGTCGAGAGTGTCGGTTCAGGTGGTTGCAGGTGTTCTGTAAGTGAGTCAGTGGCCATACGCGAAGCACCGGTCGTCAAATCTAGCAGGTTGGACGAGTGCGCGTGTTTGACCTTGCACCATTGGCCGAAGCAGAACAATGCATGGCTTGGGCTCGTCGAACTACAGTCGTTGTGCGCGGCACCCGTTGATCGTATGTCGCCGCCTTCCGCATGGGGGAAGAGGACCGAAGACATGCTGTTGGACCAATCTGAAATCGTATCGAGTACTTGGAATGTCGTTACGAAAACTCACGATTACGCGCTCGCCTCGTTGGACGAGATCGCCGCCATAGTCTGGCGTCACGAAACGACTCTCGAAGGTATTAAGAACTCGAATCAGTTTGTTGCAGAGGTCGCTCGCCACCACCCAAAGGGCATCGCTTTGCTTGCCGTCATTTCGGAAGTGGTACCCATGCCTTCGAGTGAAGCACGCAAAGCGCTCTCGAATCTAATGAGTACGCACCGGCTCGTTCGTTGCTCAGCCGTCATCATGGAAGGCACTGGATTTCGCGCAGCGGCCGTCCGCAGTGTGGTAACGGGCCTTGCGTTGATGTCGCATCACGAATATCCGTATCGAATTTGCGATGTGGAAGGCGCGGTCAAGATGTATACCGATGTCAT
>JBLNFG010000772.1:0-3252 GCA_050263495.1 Myxococcales bacterium
GCGTCACAACGATTGACGGCGCTACTTCGACGTGGACCGCGGCACCGCGCCGGACGTCACCAGGCGTTTTTGGGTCGACACAAACCATCCATGCAGGAAAGTACCCCTTTTGAGCCACAGTCTGGATCACCGGTGCAAGTTCCGGCGCAAATCCGCTGTTCAGGGTTGCCGTTGTCTGTGCACACGAGCTCTCCTTCACAATCGGGATCAGTCGTGCCACCGACTCCGACGCGATCCGTACACATCGGAGTTTTGAGGCAGGGCATTCCAACTTGCCCGCATTCGGAAAGCACGGTCGCCTGCCAACCCAGGGCGCCGTAACTGGCGTACTTGCACAAGATGCCGCTCGGCTGAGTATTCACGGGAAGTGAGGTCGTGAAATACTCGATATCTTCCCTTCCCGGGCATACGTCGATTCCCATGCGTACCGAGAGCGCTTTGCTCGTGTCGATTGCGGCCACCTCGTACGACCAGTCGTAAATGCAGGAACCACAATCCGCAACCATGCACCCCGGGTTCGTCACTGAGAGTTGGAGCACGCCACTGCTGTCGAGCTTAGCGTCCCCCACGAACTTCGGACCACAACTGCTCTCGAAGTTGATGAGGTCAATCTTGACCTTTCCCCCGTCCGAGACCTCCCACGCGAAGCAATTAAGGCCACTAGTCTCGGCTCCGTAATCCGTGGAGACGATCGCCTGGGCGGCTGTGGCGTATTCATCGCCGAGTCTCTTCCACGCGGCCACGGACTTGCTGCCGTTCTCTTTTTTGCAGCCACTGTCGTTGAATGATACGAGTGGATTGGCTGGGTTCTGAGTCTCGGTGCCTGCGCAAGCGACCGCGAACAGAACCAGCGTCGAGTACCGTGTTACCTTATTCATTCCGAACCTTCTTTCTTTAGGCTAAGCGGAAACATCTGCACGTTGAGTTGAACGACTTGTTCAGGAGGGCCGAGACTATCCGCGATTTGCAGCATCTCTTGGCGAAACGCCGCGATTTTTTGCTTGAGGGTTTCGAGCGCAGCATGCGGAATGCAAATCGTGACGCATGAAATATCACGTTGCTCTCTCGGTACTTCGTCCAAGGCCCGGACCGCTTGTTCGATCATCACGCGATGATAATTGACGATGTGGTGACCGTGCGGACCAGAGCCCGTTGTGACGAGCGGATCGGCCTGGATCAGTCGGCCTTCAGCATTTCGCACCAGCAGACCCAGCTCGCAGAGCGTCGTCAGTGCTTCTTTCGCTTGCGCCGCAGAGATGGTCGGTTGCAGCGCGCTCGCGATCCATTTCGCGTCTTCACGAAATTCTGGCAAGGTCACGAGTTCGCGAATTGCCGGCATATACCAACGCTCATGGTACGCCGCCTGCGCCGGCTCGAGTCGATGTGCTGCTCGAAAGGGACGAAACCGGTTCAGTCGTTCATAGGCGCGATTCCGCTCATCCATGGTCTGAGCCTGCCCAAACGCGACCAGGTCGCAGAAGCACTCAGCCTCCATGCCGTCGAGGCCGCATCCGCGCGCGAACTGGACCGCCATTTTGGCGCTCAAGTCGCGCTCACCCTTCATGACGAGCTGTAGGTAGTTGAAGGAACGGATCTGAGCGCGACGGGCAAAGGAGCGAAACGAGAACGAGCGTCCCTGGGATTTCTGATCGGCATAAAAATCGCGCAGGAACGCTCGGTAGTCCAAGTAGTCGAAGATGTGTACTCTGGACCCGCTACTCATGACGGTAGTCTGACATGAATTGGCCCAAATAAAGCCAACTAGGCGAACAAAGCGTGTACTGGCGGTACACGCTGCCCGACTCGGGGCGCGAGTCTCGAGCACTCCGAATCATCCCTGGATCTGAACCAATACGCCTGTCCGTGGGTCGTCGGGGGCCGTGTCGTTCACCCTAGGCGTCGACGACACCTCGAATCCCGCCCTAATCCGTCCAGCCATCGACAGAAACCTCGACGCCGCTGGCTAGTCGCTGCCTAGAAAACGGTTGCAGCTGGTGATCGACGGGCGAAGTCTGCCGGAAGAAGAGTCCGTTACCCTACACAGACCCCCGTTCCTATGATTCATTGGGCGCGAATCGAGTGCCCTTGAAGTGCCTCGACGTGGAGTGCTGTGCTGTTGATGTTCCTCCTCGCTATGCGAACGGCAGAGTCCTGGTCTCGTTGGTTCGGAGCGCGAGTGGCTCCGTTGCGTCTGTGCGTCGAAGCTCTCTGCTCGCTCTGGATGCTCTGGCCCCTGCTCATCCTGTGTAGCGTTTTTGTCCAGCGCGTTGGTTATCCAATCGATCTCGAATGGTGCGAGGGCGGATCGCTCTATCAAGCTCAACGCCTCCTGCAGGGGCTCCCGATTTACTCCAAAGACGACCCGTATTGGGCACCATTTCCGTACCCTCCAGCGCATACCCTGCTGCTGGCGTCGGTGGGTTGGCTGCACCTTGACTTCTCGACAGGACGACTGATCTCGATCGGTTTCTTTCTTCTGCTGTGCTGGGCCGTCTTCCAGCAGGTGTACGCGCACGGATCACGGAGCGCCTTTGGTGTAGCAGCGGCTGCATTCGCGGTAGCGAGCATCGCCTGCGGCTTCCCAATTGTTGGCCAGTTCTATGACCTGGTGCGCGTCGACACGATGATGATCGCCTTGACGGTTTGGGGTGTATCCAGAGTGGATGAAGCAAGCGTCAGCATTCGCGGCTCAGGCGCCGCTTGCCCGACTCTGCACGCGTTCGCATGGTAACGGGAGCAGCCGTCGAGATTGACGAACTCTGGGAGCGCGAACACTAAACGGGCATTCTCTCAGCCGAAAGACATACCCTGCTTGCCCCCCCCACAAGGTCGGCCCCTTGCGCATCGCATACTGGCCACCGGCACTCGACGTCTCAATTTCCACTCGACGTCTCAACTCCCGCTCACGCGATGCGCCAACGTCACTAACGCACCTAGGGTCATCATTCCGACGAGCACGGCCCGGATCGCGATTACCGAGCTTGATTCCGCCGGAATCGCGACGAGTAAGCGTCCACGCCGGCGGCTCTTCCACCAACAGCCGACGCCGATCAACCCGAGCAGCAATAGCGTGGTGATGGGTTCGGGTAGGAACATGCCAAGCATCAGCGACGCTATCAGAATCACTCCGCAAACCAAGATTGCGAGGACCCAATTCCGAACTCGTTCGCGGCGTGAACGCTCTGGCAAGTATGCTGCGATACGTCGTTCCAGCGTGAAATAGCTGGCGCATCCCAACGTGGCCACGGCGAG
>JBLNFG010000773.1:0-3389 GCA_050263495.1 Myxococcales bacterium
ACTCCAGACAATGCGCGCGTAACTGATAGCCCCCCGTTCTATGACGCGTCGGAAGGGTCCTCTGCTCCAGATGACCTCATCCGTCGTGACCGTGTATACAGCGCCGCTCTTCCACCAAACAGGCACCCCATGTATCAAGGCACCCAAGGTGACGCTCCACAGAGCCATGAGTAGCGAGGTCGGCGACCAGTCGCCAAGCGTCACGCCGCGCACAACCCCGAAGGCCATGAAAACGATGCCGACGCCATACGCCAACAACCCAGTTAGCTGCTGAAGCGGCAGTATGCGGATCTCCTTGGGTCGCCCCTCCCAAAGCTTCTGTCCAGCGTAGACGGATTTGCTCGCCATGTGAGCTCTTCAATCGGATCTGACGCACGCTCAATGGAGAAGTTGCGCCGGCACCGCTGATTCGGCTCATCTAATTTTGAGGAACGACGGATTACCACGTTACTGGATAGACCGTCGCGTCAGCACAGGGCTACGGTACTTGCTCGGCGCGCGCGATTTCCCATCCAAAAGACGGATCCTGAGGACCAGCCGCCACGCGTATGGGCTATTGGCCTTCATGGGTTTCCCCGCCAAAGTGCCAATTCGCCTCGGCGAATTTACTTGGGCACAGTGACGAACACGACTCCGAGCCGCTCGTTTGTCGCGGCTGGGCTTAGAGCGCCGTGACGAACACGACTTCGAGCCGCTCGTTTCGCCTCGGCTGGGCCAATTCTCTGGCGTCTGCGATCGGCAATCTGCCGCCAATGGCCTGGACGTAGGTCTGCTTCACCCCACTCGCACGAAGTTTCGATGCGGCTGCATCACCGCGTTGCTGATCCGCTGCTGTGGGGTCGCCCTTGGTGGAATGGGTGACGATCAATAGGGGGATGGGGTCAAACCGTTGCGCCAGTCCACCTAGCTCAGCCAACTTGGCAAGGGCGGACTGCTCCAAGCCTGGGCCTTGAAACGGGGCGAAGAGGGTCACTACGATCCCACGATCGTCTCGCGACGGAGAAAACCCAGCGCGTGCCAGCTCCACAAAGAGCTGGTCCGGCTTCTCCGAAACGGGGTTCGCCATGGTCGTTGGCCTCCGCGCATCAGTGAGGAGCTGCTGACAACGCGAGCGGGATGTAATTGCCTCTCGAATTGGAGCGGGTCCCCTCGCGTTGGGCGCTAGCTTTTCACTGAGTGCCGTCAGGTCCTTCATTGCCGCATCAATATCAGCGATCGCTGTGTTGGGTTGTGCGGTGTTTCGCAGTAGCTTCGCGCTTACACATAACAGCCGCGCTTGAGCTACGGCCGTCTTCGCTGCGACCATTCTGGCGCGCTCGCGCTCAGGCAGCGACGGCTTAAGAATGGCGATCGATTCGGCTTCACGCAGAATTCGGAGTTGGGCGTCAAGATCTGCCGATTCAGCCGCGGCTTTCTTCTGATCCGCCTCAAGCTTCTGGACTGCCAACTCTGCTTGATGCGCTTCTGCTTTGGCCGCGAGCAAACGTTTTTCCGCTTTGACGATCCGCGCCAGTTCCCTTGCATCGGCGTAGGCTACGATCGCACGCTCAGCCGCCATCTCGGCCGTGGCTGTCTGCCCCTTGGGCCACGCAGCTTCGGCATCACGACGGAGTTTCTCGGCGCGCGCGTCCGCCTGCGGCACGAGCTCGCGCGCCTCCTTCGCAGTGCTGCCGCCGCGAATCGCGTCGACCTCACTCAGAATGGCGGGCCGCGGTGTAGAAGCGCACGCTGTGGCCAAGACTAGCAGACCACTCAGGGAGAGTTTTCTCATCGCTTCGCCTTTTGAGCGGGGGCCGGTGTGGCTGCCGCAGAGTTCTTCTGTTGCGGTGTGGCGGGCGTTCGTGGCGGCGTCGCAGAAGCTGGAGCCGTCGCAGAAGCTGGAGCCGTTGCAGAAGCTGGAGCCGTTGCAGAAGCCGGAGCCGTCGATACTGGAACCCGCTTGGTCAGCCCTGCCGTCTTGCCTTGCGCTTTCTGATCTACTCGTGAATCGGGCTCCGACACCGGGCCAAGGGCGCCGGAACGCGAGAGCTCCTGTCGCGTTCGTTCTCGCTGAGCGATGGTTGCTTCCAGCAAGGTTTCAGTACGCCGGCGTTTCTGGTCTAGTTCGGTCAACTTGACTTGGATCGCGGCAGCCTCTTTCTCGAGTTCGGCCGCCTTGACCACGTTGGCCGCCAGGGTTGCCCAATCATTGGCAAGCTCTGCGAGTTGAATCGCGTGCGTTGCGTCACCCGCCGCGCGCGCATCAAGGACTCGCTTCAGCGCCTTTCGAGCCTGACTCACGGGCTCGCGGACTAGTGTCTGCCGTTCTGGTGTGGCTTCGAGCGCTTTCAGTCGTTGCTCGATTGCGGCCGGATCGTTGGTGTCCGCAAACGCCGAATTGCCTAGAAACAGCATCGTTGCCGCGACGGGCAAGACCAATGAATGGCGCAGGTGAATGGCTCGCACAGGCGGAAGAAGCCACGAGCCTGCCGACAGGTCAAGGGTAGGGTTCCTGTGGAGGCAATTTCGCGCTATAGCGCGGTCCGAAACACCTATGACCGACCGGCCGCGCTCTTCTTGGGATGAGTACTTCATGGCGATTGCCCGCGTCGTTGCGACACGTTCCACGTGCGGACGCAAGCACGTGGGCGCAGTCATCGTTCGCGACAAAATGCTGCTGGCGACCGGCTACAACGGCAGCATCAGGGGTCTTCCGCACTGTGACGATGTCGGTCACCTCATGCAGGACGGGCATTGCATTCGCACCGTCCATGCCGAAGCCAATGCGATCGTACAGGCCGCGCGTAACGGCGTGCGGCTCGAGTCCGCGGACATCTACGTGACCGCTTCGCCTTGTTTCAGTTGCTTCAAGCTGATCGCCAACGCGGGCTTGCGGCGGATCGTCTTTGGTGAGTTCTATCGAGATGATCGCATTTACGAACTCAGCCAAGCGCTGTCGCTCGGTTTGGTCCACTTACCGATCGAGACGATACCTTGATGGCAATCACCTGAGTGAGTCGGTCAGTTCGCAGGATCGATAGGGCAGAAGTACAGGAAATCGAGATAGGAGTCGATATGAAGGTTTGGGTTGTGTGTGGTGGGCCCTCGGGCGAAGCGGAAGTCAGCCGCACCTCGGCGCGTAGCGTCGTTGCCGCGCTGGAGCGCGCGGGCCATCGACCAACGTTGGTGGAATTCGAGCCTGCCATGGTGACGCGGCTGTTGAGCGAGCCTCCCGACGTCGTATTTCCTATCACTCACGGTGCGCTGGGCGAAGATGGTTGTCTTCAGGGAATGCTAGAAGTCTTCAATTTGCCGTACGTCGGGTGCGGGGTACTGGCGAGCGCGATTGGCGCCAATAAGCCTTACGCGAAGGCACTCTGGCGCGCCACGGGTCTGCCCGTCACGATGGA
>JBLNFG010000774.1:0-3332 GCA_050263495.1 Myxococcales bacterium
GGTCTGCTTGCCAGGCCGCTGCCACCATACTATGCGGCGGCGAAACCTTTTCGCAACACTCTCGCAACCTTCCCGCAATAGTCGGGAAGACGTCGGAACGGAGCGGACAATGCCCAAGGACTCATCCATTCGTAAGGTGCTGATTATCGGTTCGGGACCCATCGTCATTGGGCAGGCCTGCGAGTTCGATTACTCCGGCACACAAGCCTGCAAGGCACTGCGACGGCTGGGCTACTCAATCGTGTTGGTCAACAGCAACCCGGCAACCATCATGACTGATCCGGGCACGGCGGACGTGACCTACATCGAGCCGCTTGATCTGCCTACGCTCGAACGCATCATCGCCGTTGAACGTCCAGACGCTCTGCTTCCGAACCTCGGAGGGCAGACGGGACTCAACCTCTCTTCCGAACTCGCAAAGCACGGCGTTCTCGAGAAGTACGGCGTTCGCATCATCGGCGTACAGGCGGACGCTATCGAGCGCGGAGAGGACCGCCAGATCTTCAAAGACACGATGACCTCTCTCGGCATCGAAATGCCGAAGAGCGAGATTGCTTACAATCTGGAAGAGGCCGAGCGCATCGTGCAGCGGTTGGGGATCCCGTGCGTAGTGCGCCCCGCCTACACCATGGGAGGAACCGGCGGTGGTCTCGTGTACAACCTAGAAGAATTTCGCACGGTCGTGGCGCGAGGGCTTGCGGCGAGTCTGGTGCATCAGGTCCTCATCGAAGAATCGGTCGAGGGCTGGGAGGAACTCGAGCTAGAGGTCGTACGCGACGCTAAGGGCAACAAGATCACCGTTTGTTTCATTGAGAATATCGACGCAATGGGCGTGCACACGGGAGACTCGTTCTGCGCGGCACCGATGCTGAATGTACCAGCGGAGGTCCAGCAGCGGTTGCAGAAACACTCGTACGACATCGTCGAGGCGATTGGCGTGATCGGCGGCACGAACGTCCAGTTTGCGTACAATCCGCGGGATGGGCGAATTGTCGTGATAGAGATCAACCCGAGAACCTCGCGCAGTTCCGCGTTGGCCTCGAAGGCAACGGGATTCCCAATTGCCTATGTCTCGTCCTTGCTCGCAGGTGGACTAACCCTGGACGAGATCCCGTACTGGCGCGATGGTACCCTGGACAAATACACGCCCTCTGGGGATTACGTTGTCATCAAGTTTGCACGCTGGGCATTCGAGAAATTCAAAGGCTCGGAGGATCGCCTCGGTACTCAGATGCGCGCCGTGGGCGAGGTGATGAGTATCGGCAAGAACTATAAGGAGGCGTACCAGAAAGCCATTCGCTCGCTCGAGAACGGCCGCTATGGCCTTGGCTTTGCAGCGAACTTCGCTCAGAAGTCCCTCGATGAGCTTGCCGCATTGCTCGCGTACCCAACCAGCGAGCGCCAGTTCGTCATGTACGAGGCGCTACGCAAAGGTGCCAAGGTCGAGGATCTTCACCGTCAGACGCACATCAAACCGTGGTTCATCCAGCAGATGAAGGAACTGGTGGAGCTTGAGGAGCAGTTGCTGCAGTACAAGGGCCAGCAGATCCCTGACGAGCTCTTGATCCGCGCCAAGAAGGACGGTTTTGCGGACCGATACTTGGCCCAAATTCTCGAGCAGCCCGAGGCAGCTATCCGTGGTCAACGCGTGCGCCTCGGAATGGTCGAGGCATGGGAGCCCGTCCCCGTCTCCGGCGTCAAGGACTCGGCCTATTACTACTACTCGACCTACAACGCGCCGAACAAAGTGGGCACGAGTTCACGCCAAAAGGTACTTGTGCTCGGTGGCGGCCCCAATCGCATTGGTCAAGGCATCGAGTTCGACTACTGTTGCGTGCACGCAGCGTTCACCCTGCGCGATCTCGGGTACGAGACCATCATGGTCAACTGCAATCCCGAGACAGTGTCCACCGACTACGACACCTCGGATAAGCTCTACTTCGAACCACTGACAGTCGAAGACGTGTTGGCGATCTACGAGAAGGAAAAGCCGGTCGGCGCAATCGTGCAGTTCGGTGGTCAGACGCCGCTGAATCTCTGTAAGCAACTCGAAGCTGCAGGGGTAAAAATCCTGGGCACTTCGACGGAGGCCATCGATCTCGCCGAGGATCGCGATCGTTTCCGTGTGGTCATGGAACGGCTGGGGATCCCACAGCCGGCCTCGGGCATGGCGAGCAACCTGTCACAGGCGATAGAAATCGCCAAACGCATCGGATACCCGCTCATGGTGCGCCCCTCCTACGTGCTCGGAGGGCGCGGAATGGAGGTCGTGCACGACGAGGAAATGCTACGCCACTACGTCGCGCGCGCCGTGGATGTCTCCCCGGATCGCCCGATCCTGGTCGACAGGTTCCTCACTCATGCGCTTGAGGTTGAAGCCGACGCGATCTCGGATGGGATTGAAGCGTTCGTTCCCGCCATCATGGAACATATTGAGGAGGCAGGTGTTCATTCCGGTGATTCGGCGTGCGTGCTGCCGCCCGTGAACATTCCCGAATGCCATCAGAGTACGATCAACGAGTACACGCGACGCATCGCGATCGAACTCAAGGTGAAGGGGCTTATCAACATCCAGTACGCGATTGCCGACGATACGGTCTACATTCTGGAGGCCAATCCCCGCGCCTCGCGCACCGTGCCGCTCGTCTCGAAGGTGTGTGACCTGAATATGGTGAAGCACGCCACCGAAATCATGTTAGGCAAACCGCTGGCGGAACTAGGTCTAAAGCACCGCCATATTCCACACTTCGGCGTTAAAGAGGCCGTATTCCCGTTCTACATGTATCACGAGGTTGATCCCGTGTTGGGCCCAGAGATGCGCTCGACGGGCGAGGTTCTTGGGCTCGCGGATACGTTTCCCTTGGCGTTCTACAAGGCGCAACAGGGAGCAAAGCAATACTTGCCACTCCAGGGCAACGTGCTGTTGTCGGTAACCGGGGCGGACAAATCCGAGGCTCTCGATGTGGCGCGCGATTTCATTCGGCTCGGGTTCAAGATTCGAGCGACCGCAGGCACGCATGCGCACTTGAAGGAACACGGGGCCGCGGCCGAGCTGATCTTGAAGCTCCACGAAGGTCGGCCGAATATCACCGACGCCATCGCGAATGGCGACCTGCAATTGGTCATCAATACACCCGTTGGCAAGCGCGGTACCCGCGACGACTCGTACATTCGCAAAGCCGCGGTGAAGAACAAAGTACCGTACATCACCACCATGGCGGCCGCTCGCGCAGCTGCCCGCGCGATCGAGGCGTCCCGACGGGAGAATGCCTCAAGCGCCGTGAAGAGCCTGCAGCAGTATCATGCAGGAATTGGCGAGTAGCATCACCCCA
>JBLNFG010000775.1:0-5307 GCA_050263495.1 Myxococcales bacterium
GCGTCGACGATCGCGTTGGGAGACTGAGCTTGGCGTTCTACGCGTCTATAATCCCCACTTCGATTTCGGCTGGCTGCTGACACAGCGAGCTGCGGCCAACGTGGGCAGAACTCGTATCTCGGCGGGACTCGATGCGGCGCTCGACGGGGTCCATGCGCACTACCGACTAGGAGCGGCCCTCAGACTTCTCGGACCAACGCCGAGTTCGACTTCGCCCGACGGCTCCTTCTTCGACGTGGCAGTTTCAACCTTCGAACAGCGTTTCACTTCGATGGGATTCGTGACTGCGGGAGCCGAGGTCATTGGCGCAGGCCGACTCGATCTCGGCCGCGTTGGACCGACACTGCGGGGCTCCTTTGCCGAAATCTCGGTTGGCCTTCAAGCGTCGCACACCAGCTATCGCATCGTCGCAATGTCGGTGGACTCGGACGACGAAACCATGTTGTTGAGCCGTCTCGCTTTCGGCGTGTACCTTGGGCGCGGTAACCATCGCGGCAGTGAAGCCAAGTTCTATTACGATCACCGACGGGATGACTACGCTGCAGGCATCAAGTTGCCCGGTTACGGCAACGGCATGGTGGGCCACGTCGGCATAACCGGTCAATACTATCTTACGAAGCGGCTGGGCGTGGGTGCCTTACTCGAAACCGGCTCCTCTCATGTTACTGGGGTTTCCGTGCTTTTTCGCGGCGGAGGTTAACCATGCATCGTTCATCGCCCGTTGCTACTGCTCGCCGAAACACGCCCACCCAGACCAGCCACGAACCGGTTCAAAACACAGGCATGCAGAGTGTTTGCTCAGACCAAACCGCGACAACGGAACGCGCCCCCAAGCGAACCACGGCCGCTCTGGGTAATCACCATCGAAGCCGCAAGGGGTGTCATTGCATCACTCGCGCAGACACTGGCATACCGAGCAGTCGCACCAAGGGCAGCCGGATAGCGTTAGTTCGGCTGAACTACGCTCTGAGTGCGACGCTCCTGCTGCTTGTTTTGGGTTGTACCGACGTAGCAGACGACAGAGCCGAGCGTGACGAAAGGGTGGGGCATTTTCATGACCCTCAGGTGCGCTTGGACATAGACGATGGCCTCGCAGCAATTCGAAGCGCAACGGGGGATCGCATTGTGCTCTGGAGCAGCGCCCCGGGTTGGTCGGCAACGTTGCGAACTGCGGATCCTCGAGCGTTGGAACTCGAACTGCGCAATATCGTGCCCGGATCGGCGTTGTTGGCTAGCACAGAAGGTGGCTCGCCCCTCCGTGTAGCCTTGGCAGACGAACCGCTGCCGACCCAACGACACTTTGTGGTTGCCGCGCATCAGGGCGATACTCGACTGACGCTGGTACCGCCCGGAGCGCACGACGCGACTCCGTTCCGCTTCGCGGTGCTAAGTGACATTCAGAGTGCCGTCACGCGTATTCAGTCCATGTTCGAGCGACTCAATGCCGAGCACGAGGTGAGCTTCGTATTGAGTGTCGGTGACCTGACGGATCGCGGAAAGCGCGAACAGCTCGATCGCTTCGAGACAGAACTACGCGAACTATCGGCTCCGTTCTACGCGACGCTCGGCAACCACGAGCTTTTCGGTGGCACACCGCCGTTTCAAGAGGTGTTCGGTCGGGCGAGCTTCCATTTCCACTTTCGCGATACGGCCTTTTCATTGGTCGATTCGGGAAGCGCCACCCTCGCGCCCAAGGTGGAGGCATGGCTCGACCAATGGCTCGAAGAAGATCGGTCACGGACGCATGTATTTGCGACCCATATCCCACCGATCGATCCGATTGGGACTCGGGGTGGAGCTTTCACCAGCAAGCTCGAGGCGCGGCAATTGATCGCTAACCTTGCCGAAGGAAAGGTCGACTTGGCGGTGTACGGGCACATTCATTCGTACTACGAGTTTACGACCGCCGGGGTTCGATCCTACATTTCCGGTGGAGGCGGTGGGCGGCCGGAACTATTCGATGGGATCGAGCGGCACTATCTTCTGGTAGATGTGGGAACGACCGGCATAACGAGCGTACGTAAGGTCGAGGTCGACTGAAGGCCACAGCGTGCAGGAGGACTGACCGCCACTTAGCGTGTCACATGAGGCATACGTGATAGGGCATGCACACCCCGACCGGGGAAAGGTCTGAGGACTACTCAGCGCGAGCGCGTCGATTTGCCGGAGATGACCGAGGGCTGGGTTTATCCACACGCTCGCCGACTACAACGGCGAGCCTGCGGTCTTGGGGTTATGTATCGAGCGATCCATCTCTGGAGTGTTCCAGGTCCGCTCCAACACCTCGGACAACACGCGCGCGATGAGAGAGATGTGTGAGCAGTGAGCCAGTTCATCGTGTCCGCGATAGGACCAAACGTGTAGTCCGTTCCGGTCTACCGTCTTGTCTTGAACCAAGGAGCCTGAGACCCTGTTTGCCGGTTCACTCGAAACGCCAAGCTCGTGCAAGAGCAGCTTGGCCGTGAGCGACGTCGATGGGTATTCCACCGGAGCGATATAGGAGTGGGTGAAGACGAAGAGCTTTTCCCCATTGAGGGCGCGGCGCGCAAACCCAATCGTGGGTGCAATGAAGTCGCGACTGACGCTAGCCACACTTCCGTCACGCGAGTGTCGAGGGTCCCAGCCCGCATGAAGTGCGTCCAACAAGACCACCGCGTCGATTCCCTCGTCGCCGTGCTTCAAGATCTCATTGACGGCGCCGTAGCCCGCGCTCCAAGCCGTCAGCGCCAGGTTCCGGATGTGCGCCTGCTCCTGTCCGCTCGATTTCTTCAAAGCGAGTTCAATCGCGTGACGAAGCTCCGGAAAGGCCTCCGCACGTTTAAATGTCTCCGAATACTTCCCACTACCCATTCCAAGATCCATGCCTACGAATGCTACTCCCCTCGCCACCTGCACCACAGCCTTGCGCACTGGAGCCGCGCCATTGAAGTGAAGCACTACGTCGTAGCCGTAATCGGACGTGTGCCCCCCACGCTCAGGGACGAGCAGGTACCCTAAACCACACCGCACGGGAAGTGCATAGGGACCAAACCCAAGCGGATCGGGCGGATAACATTCGTGGTAACCCTTCTTCCGCTGCTCGGTCGTGATTGGCGCAAGCTCTAGCTGTGCAGGCTGCGCACTCGGCGTCGCCGAAGATGAGCCACTCACGGGCGGTGCAGGCTCAGTAGCGTCAGGTCGGGCTTGGCTTGCCGCTGTCGTCGCATTGACGCGAGCGCTGGTAATCCATGCTCCACCAATGCTCAAGCCCAGCGCGCCAAGCGCCGTGACAATAAGCAGTAGCTTGATTCTACGGTGTGGTGATGGCGTTAGTTGGGAGTTCAACGCCCGTGATAGTAGCCTCAAATGCCGCACAGCGCGAGTGTTGCCGGAGGTGTTTGCGCCCCTTGGCCATAGACCAGAAGCCCTCACGCCTCAGCACAGCCGTTTTGGTCTGCCCGTCGCGACACCTCCACCTGCCGGCAGACGGCAAGGAATCGCGCATTGGGGCGGTGGATGACGAACGGCACGCGCGCCCAGCAACCAACTGCGCGCAACCCATGCGGAGCTCAGCTGCGAGGGTTACGTGAGCGGGGATCACACACTTTTGCTGAATCTGGCCAACACTGAACCACAGCGCGAAGTAACCACGGGCCAGGAGGGATCCCCTGGCCCCGCGGGTACACTCTTACCCCGGCTGGAACACGAGTCGTGCTCCACTCGCCTCGGCTGGAACACGAGTCGTGCTCCACTCGCCTCGGCTGGAACACGACTCGTGCTCCACTTACCCCGGCTGGAACATGACTTGTGCTCCACTTACCCCGGCTGGAACACGACTCGTGCTCCACTCACCCCGGCTGGAACATGATCGGATAGGTTACGGTCACGATGCCTCCTTCTGGCTGCGGGAAGCTGAGTCCGTAATAGGCGCTCATGACGCATCCAGTCACGCCACTGTCCGGCAAGTCCGAACCACCATTCTGAACGTTCGACACCAAACCCTCGCGATCGATAACGAACCGAACCTGAACTCTACCCTCGAGGTTGGGGTTGCGTGCCAGGCCTTGCTCGTAGCACATGCGAAAGCGACCGTAGTTTTGGCGCACAATCCGCTGAATGACCTCCGCTGGCAGTCGCCCACTCACCTGCGTCACTCCCACGCGCATACTCGAAGGTGCTCGTGTGCTGTGACCACGGCCCAGTCTCCCATGGCCAGCACCCATGCCTTGGCCTTCCCCGGTTCCAAGCCCGTGTCCCAGCGCGCCAATCGTCCCAAGACCGATCCCTTCGCCGATGCCACCCCCGCCCTCACCAAATCCGGAGAGGCCTAATCCTCCGGACCCCGCAGCTTCGCCCAGCTGATCGCCCCACATGTTACCCAGGTAACTTACTTCGTCAGTTCCAAGCGACTCGTCGCGTCCCCAAGGTGCTGTCGGCGCGTTGGGATCTCCAGCGAGGCCCGCATGCAGGAGACCGATGGTGCCAAAAGTGCGCGCTTCTTCGAGCGCCGCAGTCCGCGCCAGATGTGGGTCGGGATTATCTTTCCTGCCGGCTACCGCGTAGCGCCGGTTGACCGCGTGCGAACGAGGGTGGCCCATCGCGCCCTCCTCGCCACGCGCTCGCGTTCCTGTGCCGCCTTCGCGATCATCGGCATTTTGATCTGCCACCTGCTCCGTGGGTGTCGCCTCTTTCTCGCGTTCTGCCGCGGAAATCAGGTACTGCTGCATCAAGTAGAGTTGATTCTGATCCACATCCAATTCTTCGGAATCCGCGAGTGTTGGCATGAAGAACGCCATCGTGGCAACCAGAGCCCCGACAAATCCCGACGACAACCCGAAGAAGGAGAGTGCTTTCCAGTCGGTTGCTGCGGCGAATCCCTTCTTCGTCGGTTTGCCTGCAGCAACGGCTGCAATGTGAAATGCAAAGTCCGCCAACTGGAGCTTCACGCGGGTGCCACGCATCAACCGCAACTGATGTCCGCCTACAACGCTCGAACAGAATTGAGCATTCTCACGGACTTCGCTCACGAGCATGGGCTGATTACCAACGAGTTCAACGCTACCCGCTGCTGTGTCGGGAATGAACACGAGTGGTTCAGTCGCGTCCCCGGATACCAGTAATAGCCGGGTAGTACCGAGCTTCTCCGACGGAATGAAGAAGTCGCAACCGCCCTCTTTGCCTTGCTCTTCGCCTACGGAAAAACTGCACCCCGCATGCAGATGCGCCACGTGCATGACGGTCTGCCCCCACAGCACGATTACTTCGATAGCCGATACCCCTTTCAACTCGACCTCGTCACTGTCCACGTCGGGGCCAGACTTGATCATC
>JBLNFG010000776.1:0-3813 GCA_050263495.1 Myxococcales bacterium
CCCGTCCATCACGTCCACGTGAATGAACTCGATGTCCTGCGCTACGAGCTGGATCTCTTCCTTCAATCGGGAAAAATCCGCTGAAAGGACCGATAGCGTAACGCCGGGAGCGTGCTGCATGGCGCCGCCACATAGTCCACAATTCGCCGCGCGCCACCGACCCGGCAGTCGATTCGCCAGATATGGCCGGATTCATTGGTTTGGCGTCGGCGGGTTGGTTACGCGGCCAACTTGTCTGCCAATCGCCGAGGAACTCTCGCGGCCCGCGCGACCAGGGCGCCTGCCGCGTGTTGACGCGGAGACAAACCGGGCGCATCGGGCGTAGCCTTTCGAGATCACAACGTTTGGCTGGGCACTGGCCGAATGGAGACTATGATCCCCAACGTCCAACTCAGCATGACCCGAGCCTCGAATCCCCCAACACCATTTGAACTCACGCCCGCCATACTGCGGGATATTGGCCTCTTTGGCGCTCTACCTGAGGACGTATTGGGTCGATTGGCAGAGAGCCTCAAAGTAGTTCACGTTGCGGCTGGAGCCACCCTGTTTAGAGAAGGTGAAGACGGCCGTGCGATGTACGTCGTGTTGCGCGGCGAGGTGGAAGTTTCGAAGCGCTCTCACCGTGGAACCGAGGCAAGGGTCGCGTTGCTCGGTCCGGGAGATTGGTTCGGCGAAATGAGCATAGTCGACGTGCAACCTCGCTCTGCGAGCATTTTGGCTTTAGCCCCGACGAGTCTGCTTGCCGTGACTACCAACGACCTCGATCAGCTCTATCGCCACGATCTGAAGGCCTACGCGATTATCGTTCTGAATCTCGCGCGCGAGTTGAGCCGTAGGCTCCGAGTGGCGGACGCCATATTGGCTGACTTGATCGCTAACGTGTTTGACACGATGTACTACTCACGCCCGAATCGGACGCCGCCGGGCGAGTAGAGTCGCGTGGCACAGTCGCCGTGAACCAGGATCGATGGAGCGCGAACAAGTGCGTCCACACAATCTGACGGCGATGAGAGTGTTGCTGCCGTGACGTCGAAGCAGCGCTCGCCAGTAAATATGAAATGCGCAGTTCACGCAGATGAGGTTCAGACTAGGGGGTGTCCCGGGTTTCTATTCGTTGCGAGCAGGCGTGAAAGCAACCCGGAGAAGCGTCGTTACTGAGCGTCGTGGACAGTGATGGCTCCACGCGGATTCGATGCGACGCTCCGTACTCACACATGGCAACCAGGAGAGCCCGCGCGCGAAGACGAGAAAAACGCAGCATCCCGCAAGGCGTCGCGGCTACTTGGCGCGTCCATTATGGTTAAGGCAGTCAGATTGCGATTAGGGCAAGGTTCTTTGGGACATCCCTGCAATTCCGCAATTCGGTCCCCCGCCGATAACAACAGCCCCGCCACCAGCCAGACCCAGGAATGCACACCCGCCAACTGCGCCGCTTGCTGCTCCCGCCACTGCCCCGCCCGGTACTGCTCCAGTGACGACGGCCACCACGCCACCACTACCCAAGGGTGGCGATTCAAAGCCAATGTTCGCTCCAGAGCCGCCCTGAGACGCCGAATCTTGGTCGGGGTTGCCTGCTGGCGACTCGCCGTTCGTCGCGTTCTTCTTATCGTCTTGGTTTGCGGGATCGTCGGGCTGAGGATTTAGTAGGCAGCCACTCACGAACAAGGCAAGCCCTGCAACGTGCAACTTTCCGCCGCGCCAACCTCTGAAGCAACGCATAAGCTCAACAACAGACTACCCGAAAACCGCACACTCGCTACCGGCTTCGCTTGCCTGCCGACGTAAGCCCAAGTGCCCCTGCGGAGGACTTAGTTCCGGACTGGCCCGCGAGCCCTCCTGCACCCCCGACCGCGCCTTGACCTGCCGCGGCAGGTGGAAGACTGCTAGACGCAGCACCTCCAGGGCTGTAAGCGCCGCCAATTTCGGTGCTCCTGCGGCCGCCCGTCCCTGGTTTGGCAGTGGCCGAATTGCCGCCACCCAAACCAAATGCGTCAGTTCCCGTCCCCACCGTTGCCTCACTGTTACTCGTCACTCCCGCTGGCGCTCCGCCTGCGCCCAAACTCCCACCGCTCGGCCCAGACGACGAATCGCCGGAGGAAGATCCAGTAGGGTCTTGTTCCTTATCGACTGTGGTGTGGCTGATCGTCGTTACCACACTCCCTCCGGAGCTATAAACAACCACCGTTGAAGCAGTAACGGAGGGTGCCCCGCCTCGACCAATTTCGACGGACACGTTGTTTCGCCCTGTGTCGTGCTTCTGAGTAGCACCGCCCCTACTCTCCGTCGCAGCCGGCGCGTCGTCGTTCCCATCGGTCTCGGGTTCCTCCGGTTGAGGATTCAAGTCCAGGATGCAGCTGGACGCGGCTAGTGCCGCCGCTGCCCAATACTTGGACGCGCCGCCTCGCTTCTCGGAAACCATGGTGGCCCTTGGTGTAGCACGCCGCGGCCGGCCCTAACAGTCTGCACTGCCAGCCACGGACGATGGCGCACTTTTTCAGCCTTTCTGTGTGTTGCGGGCCTTCCGAAGGATCTCGAGTACGGGGTCGACCTTCGGCGGCCGCGCTAAGAGTGCGTCCGAAATAGCCGCTAGAGCGAGTGCAGCATCACGTGCCAATTCGCCGATTTGATCTGCGTTGCTGGCGAAAATATCCCGCCAAATCGACTCTGCACCCCCGGCGGTTCGCGTCATCTCGAGAAATGCGGGACCCGCGGCGAGCAACGCCTTTCGCTCACTCGCCTTTAGTTGAAGCCAGCTCGAGAGCAATTGCGGAATATGACTCGTGATTGCGACGGACGCGTCGTGCTCTTCCGGTGTCATTGTTACCCGCTTTGCACCCACCCGTTCAAGCAGTGCCTCGACGCGCATGACCGCCTGGGGATCACGACCTTGAGGACAGAGGATCCACGGTCGCCCAAGGAATAGATCTGCTACGGCGTTCTCGAATCCCCCCTTTTCCCTTCCGGCCATTGGATGTCCCGGCACGAACCAAGAACTATGTTCAGTACTGCCTGCGCGCTCCACGATTAATCTCTTGGTAGACCCCGTGTCAGTGACCACCGTGTGTGCGCTCAGATACGAACCAATGGTGTCTGCAATAACGTGAACCGGTTGACACAGAACCACCATGTCGCTCGCCAAGAGAAGATGACGACGCTTCGGTGCCTCCTCGATCGAAACGAACTCTGCGAACGTTGCTCTCACATCTTCTCGCAACGCGAGCTCTGGTCGATCTACGCCCAACAGTTCGATCGTGCCGTCCTGATGCAACGCCCTCCCAATCGAACCTCCAATCAGACCCAATCCAACGATAGTGACTCGCTTCATAGCGTCTTTCCTCAGAGGCCTAACAGCAGAGCATTGGGCGTGCACGCGGGAACAAGCCGCCCGAACAGAAGGCGCGATTCGAGGTGCTGCCCCCTCGTGCAGCGCGTTACCGCGACGCGGCTGCTGCGCCACGACGCGCTCCAGACGGATCACTTCCAATAGCGCAGTTGAAGCCTACACATTGACTTAAACCGAAGACGCAGATCACGGAATCCCGCGAAAAACCCAGGGCGCACCCTTGCAACCGCGGATAGGACAGGACGAGCAGGGGTTGGCGCCAGCTTGCAACCGCGAGTGAGTCGGGCACTGGTTCGCGGCAGCGCGCCGTCGTCGCGAGTGAGTCGAGCACTGGTTCGCGGCTCCTCCCATCCGCGCGCAGCTTCAGCGAGCACGGATTTGGGAGGAGCAAGCTCCGGCGCAGCCGGAGCGGTGGTGGGCAGCAACAAATAGCAACGGTAGAACCTCATTGCTTTGGCTCCCGACGACCA